>JAJONM010000027.1 GCA_021323415.1 Rickettsiaceae bacterium | reverse complement strand
CGCGACCTGCTCGGATGCTTCAATTTCCTAAGCGCCTTCGCCTCAATCTGGCGGATACGCTCACGTGTTACTGAGAATTGCTGGCCAACTTCTTCCAATGTGTGGTCAGTATTCATGCCTATACCAAAACGCATACGTAATACACGCTCTTCACGTGGGGTCAGGCTTGCCAATATCTTAGTAGTAGTTTCACGTAAGTTAGCTAGAATCGCAGCATCTAATGGTTGTACGGCATTTTTATCCTCAATGAAATCACCAAGGAAGCTGCCGTCTTCATCGTCACCAACTGGGTTTTCTAAGCTCACGGGCTCTTTTGCGATTTTCAGCACTTTACGTACTTTATCCAAGCCCATAGAAAGCCTTTCAGCTAATTCCTCTGGCGTTGGTTCGCGGCCCATTTCATGCACCATCTGGCGCGTTGTGCGCACAATTTTATTGATAGTTTCAATCATGTGTACCGGAATACGGATTGTACGTGCCTGGTCAGCGATTGAGCGGGTGATAGCCTGACGGATCCACCATGTAGCATAAGTAGAGAACTTATAACCACGGCGGTATTCAAACTTATCAACGGCTTTCATCAGGCCGATATTACCCTCCTGAATAAGATCAAGGAATTGTAGGCCACGGTTAGCGTATTTTTTCGCAATAGAAATAACCAAGCGTAAGTTTGCCTCAATCATTTCCTTTTTAGCGCGTGCAGCGTCACGGTCACCTTTCTGAACTTCTTTTACCAGGCGTTTAAACTCAGTAATATCAAGACCTACTTTACGGGCAATAGACGCAATTTGCTCTAATTGTTTTTTAACGGGGTCTTCTTGATCTTTAAACTCTGCCCAGCCTTTTTCTTTTAGCTTGCAGACTTTATCAAACCATTTTGGATCCAGTTCTTGTCCTAAGTAATTATCCAGAAAGCTTTGACGTTTTACTTTGCAAAACTCTGCCAGCTTTATCATTTCAGTCTCGGCTGCAACGATTTCCTTATTGTAGGAATATAAGCGCTCAAGAAGTGATTCTATTCTTGCTTCATTAAAGCGAACATTGCCAACTTTATCGACTAAATCAGCCTTTAACTTTAAATACTTATCGTCGCTTTTTGGTGCGGATTTAGATTCACCTGCCGCGGTTAAGAAGCGCTCTTCCTGTAACTTTAATAATTTTTCACAAATGCTTGAGGCCTCTTTGAAAGTATCTAGGATTTTAGGCATTAAAGCTTGCTCCATAGCCGCAAGTGACATGTTGCCATCGCCTAAATCATCATCAAAGTCATCCCCATCTTCAGAAGACTCACTTTTCTCTCCGTCTTCCTCATCTTCTGAGTCATCCTCATAGTCTTCGTCATCATAATCTTCGCCGTCTAAATCTTTTTCGACTTTCTTTGGCTTTTCTTTTTCTTCTTTTATTACCGGAGGCTTTATCTGTAGGTTCTTTGGGACAACCATCTCTCCGGTTGCTTCATCAAATACTTCGCCAAACTCAGAAGCATAAGTAGCATCCAGATCAATTACATCGCGCAATAATATCTGATCGTTAGTTAAATCATCATACCATGAAATAATATCGCGTAAGGCCAATGGGCTTTCGCACAATGCACGTAGCATTGTTTCGCGCCCTTGCTCTATGCGCTTCGCAATTTCAATTTCACCTTCGCGAGATAATAGCTCAACACCGCCCA
The DNA here is from genome assembly GCA_021323415.1 of Rickettsiaceae bacterium. GTDB lineage: Bacteria > Pseudomonadota > Alphaproteobacteria > Rickettsiales > UBA6187 > JAJONM01. Next base: position 25,246 of record JAJONM010000027.1, on the reverse strand, counting down.
TTTCACGCAAATACATACGTACAGGGTCATCAGTACGGCCAATGTCTTCTTCAACCGGGGCTTCGGTATATTCATCGTCAGCATTTATCATAAAGGTACTGTCACCAGTGTCTAGTTCGTCTTCACTGTCAACAATGGTTACGCCTTTGCTGCCTATGTCCCTTATTATATCTTCTAGCTGCTCCGTGCTGATTATAGTTTTTGGCAGCGCGTTATTGATTTCTTCATAAGTAAGGAAACCATGCTTCCTTGCGCCTAAAACCAATTTCTTTACAATGGCGGCAATATCTTTTGCTATATCTACTTTTGGTGTTTCTTGTTTTTTCTGTTCTGGTGTTTTTATTTCAATTGAGGCAGATGCTTTATTCACTTGGGAAGCCTTTTTTGTCTGTAAGGTTACTTTCTCTTTTGGTGCAGGAACGGCTTTCTTTGCAGAAGCTTTTTCCTTTACCGATTTTTTTGGAGTAGCCTTATTAACAGTTTTTTTATCTTTAGCAACAATTGTCTTTTTAACAGGTTCTGCTTTTTTAGATTTTGCTGCCAAAGGCTTTTTAACAGGTGTGGCTTTTTTTGCTTTAGCAACAGGTGCTTTTTTTGCTTTAACAGGCGTAGGTTTTTTTACAGCAACAGCTTTTTTCTTTGGAGCAGCTTTTTTAGGAGCGGCCACTTTTTTAACAACTTTAGCAACGATTTTTTTAGGAGCTGGTTTTTTTACTGCTTTGGCTTTAGGTGCAACCTTTTTTGCTGTAGCTACCGGTTTTTTCTTGGGAGCAGCGGTTACTTTCTTTTTTACTACCGGCTTTTTAGCGGTAGTTTTTTTTGTATTAGAGCCTTTAGTTGGGCCTTTAGTTTTTTTTGTCATATATAAAACCACCTTGCTTGCTAATTAATTTTTATTCATCCCCAAATGCCATTTCCATATGGCGTATCTTACGTTCTATTTCTGCTATTTGTTTACGAAATTCTGCCACTATTTTTTCAGACTCTGGCGTCATCTCAATTTCTTTTAGGCTACATTCGGACTTTAAACAGAGCAATTGATGTAATGAAACATAATACTGCCATGAAGATAATATGCGATTAAAATCGACGTTGTTATCAATAAAGAAGTCCTTTTTTAAGCCCTCCAGATACTCTATATCGTTACGCAAGCCCGAATTTACAAGATTATCCCGTAAATCTTCTGAATTTATCTCATGTTTCCAATGACATAGTTCTAGAATACTAGCGCGTATTTTGTCAAGCTTATCACTTGAAAATTCAAGATTTTCATTGCCCAGGTCATGGCGTACTGTCTCGTTTTTCAGAAGTGAGGGGTGTTGCAATATAAGCAACAATAGCATGATTTCTGAGCCATAAATGCTATTAGTGTTTAATTCAGAAGGAACTTCAATATTTGTGATGTTAGTGGAAGCTGATTTGCTTTTAGAGTATTTCTTCTTACTCAGCTGCCATAGTTTGTTTCTGAAAAAATCATTGTAATATTTTGATACAATAGTGTTTTTTATCTGGTTGGAAAGGCCATTTAACCGGCTTTCCAAAGCCGCCAGTTTTTCTGGTGTGTTAGGATTTTGTGCTGATTCTATTTCCCACAGTACCTCAGAAAGTGGTTTTGCTTGTTGTAAAACCTTACGCATAGCTTCCGTGCCATCTCGTTTTATAAAGTCATCGGGGTCCATGCCTTCTGCCAAAACTGCGAATTTTAGGGTATTACCAGGTTCTAATAGGGGAAGACATAAGCGGGCTGCGCGTTCCATAGCACGGCGACCGGCAGTGTCACCATCTAAACACATTACCGGTTCTTTAACCATGCGCCATAATAACTGCAGATGTTTCTCGGTAACTGCAGTTCCCATAGGCGCGACTGCTGTTCTTATCCCGGCGGCATCCATGGCGATAACGTCCATATATCCTTCTGCTACAACCAGCTTGCCTGTTTTTATAGCAAGTTGGCGCGCATTGTTTTCGTTATATAAAATGTCACTTTTTTTGAATAATATGGTTTCAGGGGAATTTAGATATTTTGGTAAGCTGTCATCCAGAACGCGTCCACCAAAAGCTACTACCCGGTTTTTTATGTCAAAAATAGGGAACATTACCCTTCCACGGAATTTGTCGTATACATCTCCTTTGTCATTTGTAGTAAGGAGACCAACATCTAGCATTTCCTGCAGAGAAACACCTTGTGCCTCCAGGAATTTTTTTAAGGCAAAGCGACTATCTGGGGCATATCCGACCCGGAATTTTTTAATAGAAGCAGAAGTAAGTTCGCGTTTTTTTAAGTATTCTCGGGCAATAGAGCCACCAGTTGTATTTAACTGCTCCTCAAAATATTTGCAGGCTTGTTCCATTACTTCGTATAGGGATTTAGTCTTTTTTTCGTGTTCTATATAATGCGGGTCTGGGTCTGGCAACGCTAAGCCGGCTTCTCCTGCCAACTGCTTAACGCTTTCAGGGAATGACATGCGTTCAGTTTCCATTACAAATTTTATAATGTCCCCATGTGCTCCGCAGCCAAAGCAGTGATAAGTGCCGCGTGTATCATCTACTGTAAAAGAGGGAGTTTTTTCCTTATGAAAGGGGCATAACCCCTTATGAACATGGCCATGAGCTTTAAGCAATACCTTTTTCCTTACCACTTCCGAGGGGCGGAAACGGCTACGTATTTCATCAAGGAATGATGGGGTAAATTGCATTTAGTGGCTAGTGTCTAGTGGTTAGTGATTAGTGACTATGCTTTGGCTTTACTAGCCACAAGCCACTAGTCACTAATCACTTCTATACACCAATACACACAAATATAACAATACATTATTTTATTCCTTGACAGTGGCGTCCCTTTTACATAGAGTCTACGCCGTTTGCCTATAAGGTCGGTATCCAAAAATTAAGAAGAAATAGTATGGTCACAACTGAAATTACAGTTCCCAAAAATGCTACGGCTGCTTTAGTATTAGCGGACGGCAAGGTGTTTTTCGGGAAAGGAATAGGAAAGCATGGCACTACATTTGGTGAGATTTGCTTCAATACAGGGCTTACCGGCTATCAGGAGGTCCTCACCGATTTATCATATGCCGGCCAGATAATCACTTTTACCTTCCCGCATATTGGCAATGTTGGCACAAATACTGAAGATATTGAGTCAGTAGCTCCAGTAGCCAGAGGTCTGGTAATCCGTGAAGATATAACATCGCCATCTAATTTTAGAAGCGATAAGCACTTAAACGAGTGGTTAGCAAAGAATAAAATTACCGGAATTGCAGGAATTGATACCCGTGCACTCACCCGTCATATCAGGCTAAATGGCGCGCAAAATGTGGCTATCTGCAATTTTGATAACCCAGGCGAGCTGGATTTGCCAGCTTTACAAAAACAAGTGCAGCAATATCCATCACTAAACGGTATGGAACTAGCCGAAGGCGTTTCATGCAATAAAACCTATGAGAGCAGTGAAACCGCATGGAAATTAGGCGAGGGCCACGGCAAGCAAAGCGAGCCTAAATATAAAGTAGTAGCAATTGATTACGGAGCAAAACTAAATATCATGCGCCATTTGGCTGATTTTGGTTGTGATGTAACTATAGTACCTGCCAAAACTAGTGCCGGAGAAATTCTTGCACTAAATCCTGATGGTATATTCCTCTCCAATGGCCCAGGCGACCCGGCTGCCACTGGCAAATACGCCATTAGCGTTTTGCAAAAACTAATAGCCTCGGACAAACCAGTGTTCGGTATTTGCCTTGGTCATCAATTATTGGCGCTGGCAATGGGCTGCACCACAACAAAAATGCACCAGGGACACCGAGGTAGCAACCACCCGGTAATGGATTTAGCCACTGGTAAGGTAGAAATTACCAGTCAGAACCACGGCTTCATGGTCAATAAAGACAATCTGCCAGCAGATGTTGAAATAACGCATTTGTCACTATTTGATGATTCAATTGAAGGCATAAAATCAAAATCAAAGCCGGTTTTCTCGGTGCAATATCATCCTGAAAGCTCTCCTGGGCCGCATGATAGCAGGTATTTGTTTGAGCGGTTCATTAGTTTGATGGAAGTGGTCAATGGCCAAGAAATAAAAAAGAGTGCAAACCATGCCTAAACGTACAGACATTAAATCTATTCTAATCATTGGTGCTGGTCCTATCGTCATAGGGCAGGCTTGCGAATTTGACTATTCTGGTACGCAGGCTTGTAAAGTGTTAAGAGCAGAAGGTTACCGTGTAATTCTGGTAAACTCTAACCCAGCCACTATCATGACCGACCCAGAATTGGCCGATGCAACTTACATCGAGCCTATCACTGTTGATATGGTGACTAAAATTATAGAGAAAGAGCGTCCTGATGCTATCCTTCCGACAGTAGGCGGCCAAACTGCGCTTAACTGCGCTATGGGGCTGGCTAAGGCTGGTGTCTTAAAAAAATACAATGTTGAATTAATTGGGGCTAAGCCTGAAGTAATTGAAAAAGCTGAGAACCGTAGCCTGTTTAACGTGGCTATGGAAAAAATTGGCCTTGAATGCCCGCGCAACCGTGTGGTGAGCAACATGGAAGAAGCATGGAAAGCTTTGGAATATGTTGGATTGCCAGCTATTATCCGCCCATCATTTACTATGGGTGGTTCAGGCGGCGGAGTAGCCTATAACCGGGAGGAATTTGAGGAAATTGTAAAAAGCGGACTTGATGCTTCGCCAACAAATGAAGTGCAGGTTGACCAATCGATTATCGGTTGGAAAGAATATGAAATGGAAGTGGTCCGCGACAAAGCGGATAATTGCATAATTATTTGTTCAATTGAAAATATTGACCCTATGGGCGTGCATACTGGCGATAGCATCACAGTTGCCCCAGCACTTACTCTGACCGATAAAGAATACCAGATTATGCGTAATGCATCTTTGGCAGTGCTCCGTGAAATCGGCGTAGCGATAAAGAATACCAGATTATGCGTAATGCATCTTTGGCAGTGCTCCGTGAAATCGGCGTAGATACCGGTGGTTCGAACGTACAGTTCGCCGTAAATCCTGATACTGGCAAATTGGTAGTAATCGAGATGAACCCGCGTGTGTCGCGTTCATCGGCACTTGCATCCAAAGCTACAGGCTTCCCGATTGCTAAAGTTGCAGCAAAACTGGCAGTAGGATACACACTTGATGAAATCAAAAATGATTGCACCGAAGTAACCCCAGCCTCATTTGAGCCAGTGATTGATTACGTAGTTACTAAAATTCCGCGCTTTAACTTTGAAAAATTCAAGGGAACTGAGCCGACTCTTACCAGTGCTATGAAATCAGTTGGTGAAGCGATGGCTATCGGCAGGAACTTTGCCGAATCACTGCAAAAGGCCCTGCGCTCGCTGGAAACTGGCCTCTCCGGCCTTGATGAAATTGAAATTGGTGACGATATCGATGCTATCCGCGCATCACTTTCCAAAGTCACTCCTGACCGTTTGCGTGTGATTGTGCAAGCCATACGTCAGGGTGTTTCATTTGATGAGATCTACGCCATTACTAAATTTGACAGGTGGTACTTAGAACAGTTCGCCAATATAGTAGCTGCTGAAGAGCAGGTGAAAAAATACGGAATTCCGGAAGGTGAGGAACAAGAAGCTTCCAATTGGCTGAGCAACAATGCAAAAGAGCCAAGGAAATTATCCCTGCTGGAATTAAAACGCATGGGCTTTTCTGATAAACGCCTTGCAAAACTAGCCGGTGTCAAAGCTGATAAAGTTAGGCAAATCAGACAAAAAGCGAATGTTCATCCGGTTTATAAGCGTGTTGATACCTGCGCTGCGGAGTTTGAATCATCCACTCCATATATGTATAGTTCATACGAAGGTGATGCCAGTAATGGCGCGGAATGTGAGGCATTCCCATCTGATAAGAAAAAAGTGATTATCTTAGGTGGTGGGCCTAACCGTATTGGTCAGGGAATTGAGTTTGACTATTGCTGTGTACATGCGGTTTACGCTTTGCAGGAAGCTGGCTATGAGACAATCATGGTTAATTGCAATCCTGAAACAGTGTCTACCGATTACGACACAGCAGACAGATTGTATTTCGAGCCTTTAACCGAGGAAGATGTACTGGAAATCGTGCGTGTAGAGCAATCCAAAGGCACACTTCATGGCATGATAGTGCAATATGGCGGGCAAACTCCGCTTAAACTTGCACGTGGCTTAGAGGCCGCTGGTGTGCCTATTATTGGTACTTCGCCAGATGCAATCGATTTAGCGGAAGATCGTGAACGCTTTAAAGCCTTAATCCATAAATTAAATTTAAGGCAGCCTGAGAACGATATTTGCTACAGCTTTGAAGAAGTAGAGAAGAGAGCCGAAACTATGGGCTTTCCAGTAGTTGTGCGCCCGTCTTATGTACTAGGTGGTAGCAACATGGCAATTGTACAGACTCATGAAGCGCTGCTTGAGTACCTGCGCAAATCTACCATAGATTTTGAAGATGGCCCATTGCTATTAGATGGTTTCCTACAGGATGCTGTAGAGGTGGATGTTGATGCCATTGCTGATGGTAAAGATGTTTATATAGCCGGCATTATGGAGCATATTGAAGAGGCCGGTATTCACTCAGGTGATTCGGCTTGCTCATTGCCGCCGTATTCACTGTCGCAAAAACTGATCAATGAGATAAAAGAGCAGACTTGTGCTCTTGCTTTAGCGCTGAAAGTCCGCGGGCTTATGAACGTACAGTTTGCAGTGCAAGGTGAGAATATTTTCATCTTGGAAGTAAACCCGCGTGCTAGCCGTACTGTGCCGTTTGTAGCTAAATCAACTAATGTTCCAATAGCTAAAATCGCCGCTCGTGTTATGGCTGGCGAGACTCTCGCATCATTTGATTTGAAAGAGAAAAAGCTTGGTCACATAGCAGTAAAAGAGGCAGTATTGCCTTTTGCCAGATTCCCAAATGTTGATGTGTTGCTTGGGCCTGAAATGAAGTCAACGGGTGAAGCTATGGGGCTAGATAGGGATTTTGGCAGTTCGTTCGCCAAATCGCAATTATCTGCAGGAAATCCTATTCCAACTGAAGGCACAGTATTTATTTCTGTGAAAGACAGAGATAAAAAAGCGGTTCTTGATATGGCGCACACACTACAGAAGCTGGGCTATAAAATTATAGCTACCCGCGGAACCGCCAGTTTCCTTGAAAAAGCCGGTATCGGAGTTGCCCATATCAATAAAGTTTTGGAAGGCAGACCACATATTGTTGACATAATGAAGGATGGTGGTGTAAGCTTGGTAATTAATACTACAGAAGGTGCTTCTGCAATTGCGGACAGCTTTAGTATCAGGAGAACGGCTTTGTTGAATAAGATACCATATAGCACGACGATTGCAGGTTCGAAAGCATTGGTTAAGGCTATAGAAAGATTGAAAGAGGATGAAGGGTTGGCGGTTTTCCCGTTGCAATCATATTTTAATTAGTTGTTAGTGGTTAGTAGTCAGTTGCCAGTGTAATTTCTGGTAACTGACTACTTTTTTTTTATGGAGGGTAAAATGAGTAATAAATTTCCAATTACTACCGAAGGCTTCGCCCGCATGGAAGTCGAGCTGAAAGACCTAAAAACCGTTCAACGGCCACAGATTTCTATTGAGATTGCAACTGCACGTGAGCATGGTGATCTAAAAGAAAACGCTGAGTATCATGCTGCACGTGAGAAACAGAGCTTTGTTGAAGGGCGCATATCTGAGTTGGAAGACAGGGTATCGCGCGCAGAAGTTATTGATATTAGTAAATTATCTGGTGATACGGTAAAATTCGGCGCTAAGGTAAAATTAATTGATGATGAAACTGAAAAAGAAGTTTCTTACCAGATAGTTAGCGAATATGAAGCTGATATTAATAAAAACCTGATTTCAATAGTATCCCCACTGGCGCGTGCACTTATTGGCAAAGCTGTGGGCGATGTTGTAGAAGTAATCACTCCCCGCGGTGAAAAAGGGTATGAAGTGATTAAGGTGGAATATAAGTAGTTAGTGTAAAGTGTAAGTAAGGTTACTTGCACTTTACACTTATACTTTACATTAAATTACGGAGTAATTGCATGACCATTCAAATAACCCCCGCAACTGAGGCCGATTTCGATTCTGGTATCTGGGACATCTTCAAGTTCGTGGCTTCCACAGGCGATAGCTACATCTATCCGCCAGAAACTACAAAGGAAGAAGCCCGTAAGATATGGATGGAAAATACCACTCCATTTGTAGCAAGGATGGATGGCAAAATTGTTGGTAGTTATCTTATCAGGCAAAACCGTATAGGCCTTGGTTCTCACGTTTGCAATGCTGCTTATATCGTTCATAAAGACTATCGCCAGCAGAAAATCGGCACAATAATGTGCGAACATTCCTTAAAAAAAGCAAAAGAAATGGGCTTCCACTCCATGCAGTTTAACATGGTGGTTAGCACCAACACTAAAGCCGTTAGCCTATGGATGAAGATGGGCTTCGAGGTGGTGGGAACAGTTCCTGAAGGTTTCCGTCATATGCAAAAAGGGCTGGTGGATGTTTATATAATGCACCGCTTTTTATAGCCTTTATCCGTCACTAATAAACAGCACTTAACTACGTATAGGTAATGGATTTTACTTCTTATATTTTGTTATGACTAAAACAAAATAAGGGGTGGAGTATGCAAAACGTTGAAAAATGTACTATGATTAGCTGTCTTAGCAAATGGATCATTACGGCAATACCGGTATTTATCTTTATTGTACTTGCAGATTTTATAATAAATGCGGTTTGGCTTAAAGATATTTATGTCCAGAATACAAATCTATGGCGACCAGAAGAAGAAACAAAGAAATTCTTCTCATGGGTTCTTTTATATCAGGCTATATTAGCATTGGTTTTTACAGCATTATATTGCGGGGTTCATCGTCACAGCGTCAATATTCCAGATGAGAACAGAAAGAGTTCCATGAAAAGTGGGCTTAGCTTTGGAATCACTATCGGGGTATTATTAGGTATATTACACTCTGCAGCGTATTTTATGATTCCAATACCTTACGAGCTGGCGATAAAATGGTTCGCCGGAGGATTTTTAGAAGGTGTTGGGATTGGGATTATATTGTCCTTTGGTTGTCGCAAGAAAACTGTTTAGACAAAGGAATCAAACAATGAGGCAAGCAATTCCTTTTGGTTTTCGAGAGCCTTAAGATTAGCCATAAATGCAGAGCTTGCTTCTAGTTGGTTACCGATTTCTTCAGCTAAATCTACATTGGGTAATAAAATTCGTTCGCCGGTTGCTATGTAAACTGATGCTACAGGTGGTTTAGTAGAATCTGTTACATAAGCAAGAGTGCCGCTTGCCTGGTTTATCTGGATAACATCTTGGGGTACGTACGGCCCGCTAAATTTTGAAGTTGTTTGCGCATTAGCAGTATTATTAGCGCTTACTTCTAAGCATAAAGAAGCTGCTTTTAAACCTGTTAGTGATATTCCTAATGCGTAAGTCATAGACTACCTTTCTAATACGCTATAAATTTAGTTATCACAAATTTGCTTTATAATCTAGCAGTTATCTTTTGCAGCAGTGCCTCGTTCAAAAATTTTAGTGGTGTCGCCTTAAGCGCAGCGGAGCGGAGTCGAAAGGTATGCAAATGCTGCAGATCCTTCGACTTCAGCGGAAGAAGCCTTCCGCTCAGGATAACGTCACTAAAATTCAAATGAGACACTACTCTTTTACAGCTCTGTATTTTCGGTCTCTTCTGGCTTAGGGGCAGGTGATTTAGGTGAATCGCCAAGTAGGGAATCTAATTTAGACCGCGTATCACTAATAAAGGATTCAGGGTTAATATCCTGTAATGGGCCTAGTGGTAATTTGTAACCAGTGAAATAGCTAAATACTAGGCAAATAACTGCAAGTCCGGTCACGATAATTAAAGCATAAAGCACTTTACGAAAAAATATTAAGGCTATTATCAGGGATATTCCGAAACCGGCATAATAAATTAACGGATCAGAAGTGTTAGAAAAACCCGAAATAATTTTATCAAGTAAATCCATAATGCCCTATATTAAGATATTACGCATACTATAACTACTAAATCCAATAGTAAATAAAAAACCCCGCTAGATTCTGCGGGGTTTTTACATTGGGGAATTCTATTGAGGTCTTGCAGGGCCATCTTGTGGCTTGCTACCGCCTTGTCTGCCTTGCGAACCACTTTGTGGTTTAGGGGCCATGCCAGGTTGCATTGGTTTAGCGTCCTGTTGCATACCAGGGCCACCTTGACCACCTTGTGGTGGAGGCATCATACCATTATGATTTCCTTGAGGAGGCATACCGCCTTGTATATTGCCATTACCCATTGGTGGCCGCATTCCACCTTGTGGAGGAGGCATCATGTCCTGTCCAAGTCCGCCTTGTATGTTGCCATTACTCATTGGAGGATGCATTCCACCTTGTGGAGGCGCCTTGCGCCCCTTCCTTACTGCTGTCAATAGCTTCACTGTTGCTTGAAACTGTGTCTGCTCCATTACCATTCATTTGTCCACCCATGCCGCCGCCTTGCGCATTACCACCCTGCATATCCATATTTTGAGGCATTGTTTTATGTTCTTCTATATGCTTTAGTGTTTCTGCATATTTTGCTTCTATTGCTCTAACTCTGTTTTGATAATCAGCTTCTGCTCTTTTTAATATTTCATCATGCCTAACTTTAAGCTGTTCTTTCATTTTAGTAATATCTGGTGCTGTGCCAGTATTATTGCCTGTATTGGTAGTGGTAGCTGCAGGTGCTGCTGGTGTAACTGCTGCAGTATCGGCTGCGTATGCCGGTGCAAAAGCTGCTAGTGAAATTCCTAGTGCTAAAGCGCTAATAATAGATTTTTTTGTTGTTCTTCCCGACATTGTTAATCTCCCATTACAAATAGTGTAATTTTTATAGTAACAAAAATGTATTAATTAATTGTTAACGGAAGATAGAATGGAGGTTATCAATTGTTTTACCAGGTTTTCTGTCTGTGAATTTTTATCTAAATTAGGGTTGTATTCGGCTATTTCCAAGGCTTTCAGCTGGTTATCCCCTGCAAAAATATGAAGAGTGGGAAAAACCTCTTCCGGAGATAATCCATTATCTGCCAGGCTGCCTGTAGCTGGGGCATATTTTGGATCAAATACGTCAAGGTCTATAGAAAGCCCATAACCCTTGGTGCCAGATTTTACAATTGCCAAAGCGTCTTTTAATATCGCAGGCAAGCCTCTTTGCCGTATTTCCTCCATGAAAAAAATGCGTACACCAAGCCTCTGTAGTAAAGCCGCTTCGCCCGATTCAAAACTACGAATTCCTACTAAGCATATATGCTTAGGATTAAGTGCAGCTGGATTACTACGTAATTCATCTAGTCCATGTCCCATTAAGCAGGCAAGTGGCATACCGTGATATGCCCCTGATAGGCTGGTATCAGAAGTATGCGAATCCATATGTGCGTCAAGCCATATGAGACCAAATTTGCCTTGTGCAGAAAGTGCGTTGGTTACGCCTGTCCAGGTTCCAATCGCCATTGTATGGTCCCCGCCTAGAGTAACAGGAAACTCTCCTTTATCAACGGTTTGGGTAACCTGATTGCGTAAATTTGTGCAGTAATCTGCCACTAATGCAAGATTATTAGCATTGGTATTCTCAAGTGGAGAATTATAAATATCTGCCCACTGGGCCTTTATTTTGAAATGATTTAGGTATTCAGCCAGCCCTGCTCGCTGTAAAGAGTAAGAGGCATCCTTACAGCTTTGTATTTGTGCTCCGTAACCAGAGGCGTAGCCTATTAAGGTGGTGATTGGCATCCTATGTTTTAGTAGTGCAAGTGAAAGTAATTAGTGCAAGCAAAGGTTTTTAAACTTACACTAATTACTTGCACTTGCACTCATCTCTCTTAAAGTTTCTTCCAAACAATCAATTGCTTTATCTATAATATCTTTAGTTATAACCAGTGGCGGCGCGAGCCTTACTACTGTATCATGAGTTTCTTTGCACAAAACCCCTTTTGCCATCATACGCTCACATACTTTGCGTGCACTTGCATATTTAGGATTTATATCTACCCCAACCCACAATCCGCTGCCACGTACTTCACTTATAGCGTTGCTCTTTATAGCTTTAACGCGTGAAAGCATATATTTGCCAAGCTCGGCACTATTTTCTACCAGTTTTTCTTCCACCAAAACATTTAGTGCTTCCAGGCCAATAGCAGCTGCTATTGGGTTTCCCCCAAAAGTCGAACCATGGCTGCCTGGCGTAAATAATTCCATTATATCCCGGCGGGCAAGGAATGCTGATACAGGCATGATTCCGCCGCCTAAAGCTTTTCCAAGTATGATGCCGTCGGGTGAATCTATTTCATGTTGGAAGGCAAACATCTTTCCTGTGCGGCCAAGGCCAGTCTGTATTTCATCGAGAATAAGCAGTACATTGTTTTTCTTGCAAATTTTCTGTACTTTTTTCAGCCAACCCTTAGGTGGAATAATAATACCGCCTTCGCCTTGCATTGGTTCAACTATAAAAGCACATACTTCTGGTGTAATGGCAGCTTCAAGCGCATCAGCATCACCAAACGGCACAGTGATGAATCCTGGGGTGTAAGGGCCAAAACCTTCTTTATACGCGGGTTCACTTGAAAAACTAACTATGGTGGTAGTGCGCCCATGGAAATTTTGTTTGGCGACAATAATTTTGGCTTTGTTTTTTTCGATACCTTTTACTTTATATCCCCATAGCCGCGCAGCTTTTATAGCCGTCTCCACGGCTTCTGCCCCAGTGTTCATCGGCAGCGCCATAGGAAAGCCTGTAACCTTGCATAATTTTTCTAAAAAAGGTGCAAGTCTATCGGTATGGAAGGCGCGGGATACGATGCATAAATCTTTAGACTGCTTTTTTAATGCCGCTAAAATGCGCGGATGACCATGGCCGTGACTTACAGCAGAATAAGCACTCATCATATCTATGTATTTTTTGCCCTTATTGTCCCATAGATATACACCTTTCCCCTTTGTAATAACCACCGGCAAAGGATGGTAGTTATGGGCCGTGTAACTCATTTCTTTTTTTATGATAGGATCCATAATTTCATATTACCATAAAATGATTAACTAGCTATTAAATTCATCTTTTGATAACATAGTGCTTCCAGTTTATTTCCATACGTTGTCAAACGTCGGCTTATGTAGGTCTTCTACACATCGCCTTGTTTTCCTAGTATGGAAATAAACTGGAAGCACTATAATAACCTGATGCTTACTCTAATAGCGAATCACTATGCAAAAACCCCTATCTGCCCTACTAGATGAAGTCAGCTACGCTATTAATTTTAAAGAGGAAGAAGTTATTCTTCTGCTAAAAGGTATAGTTGAAAAATCGCGAGGTAGTCGCTTTGCTGCGAACCAAAAAGCAGAAGCCTATGTTAATCATATACGCCAGACTTTAAACGGGGTAGGTATAGAGGCATTTTTCCAACAATATGGGCTAGATACTAACGAAGGTGTGGCAATAATGTCTCTAGCAGAAGCATTGTTGCGTATACCAGATAGTGATGCAGCCAATGAATTAATCCATGACAAACTAACAGATGCTAAGTGGGAAAACTATAATAGTAGCTCCACGCTTATGCGTGCTTCGGCAATGGGGTTGAAGTTTATCAGCAAATTTTTTGAAACTGAAAATATTGCGACCAAACTTGCTGACCCAATTGTGCGCAGTTCTATAAAGCAGTCAATGCGTCTCCTGGGCGGTCATTTTGTTATGGGTGAAACAATAGGAGAAGCGCTAAAAAACTCGCACGATTTTTCCGGCTACATGTTTTCCTATGATATGTTAGGTGAGGGCGCGCGCTCAGATGAGCAGGCAGAGCATTACTTAGAAAAATACCTGAATGCTATTGAAGCTATAAAAGAGACAATAGATCCAAGCGATAGGCTATATAGACGCCCGGGAATCTCGATAAAATTATCAGCGCTTCATCCACGTTATGAATTGGCAAACAGGGAAGATGTGCTGGCGCGCCTATTGCCGTGCCTTCATGAAATTATAACGCAAGCAATTCTGGCTGGCATTAGCATAACTATAGACGCAGAAGAAAGTGCAAGACTTGATTTATCCCTGGAAATTTTTTCAAAAATTATCAGTGATGAAAATTATGTGGGGTTTGAAGGGATAGGTCTTGCGGTACAAGCATACCACAAACAAGCGCATAAGGTAATTGATTATATTTGCCAGCTAGGTGAGCTAAACAATAAGCGTATTCCGGTACGCTTAGTAAAAGGTGCTTATTGGGATTCGGAAATCAAAAAAGCACAAGTACAAGGATTGGCCGAATATCCTGTATTTACCAAGAAATCTTATACCGATATTTCCTATTTGGCGTGTGCTTCCAAAATGCTAAATAACGATATAATATACCCTCAGTTTGCTACACACAATGCTTTGACTATTGCTCAAATTGAAGAAATGGCAAAGGATAAAGAATTAGAATTTCAATTATTGCATGGTATGGGAAGGGGTGTATATGACCAGGTTGTCAAAAACTATCCGTGCAGGATTTACGCGCCAGTTGGTGAACATGAGGAGTTGCTACCGTATCTTATCCGCCGGTTACTGGAAAATTCTGCCAATACCTCATTTGTAAAGAAAATAGCTGATTTCAATATTCCGGTAAGCCAAATATTACAGGATCCGTTTACAGCAAATGAAGAATCTAAAGTGCCGTTACCGGAGGATATTTACGGGATAGAACGCAGGAATTCAGCGGGAATTAACCTTGGTAACAAAGCAACACTTGATAGCTTACAAAAAGCACTAGAAAAATTTGATGATAAAATCTGGCAGGCGCATCCGATCATAAAAGGACATGGTACGCTTGGCATTGGGGGAAGTGTCACCAGCCCTGCAGATATAAATCATAAAATTGGCCGTGTAGTTGAAGCAACTAATGGCGAAGTAAAAGAAGCGCTTGATGTAACTGAGGATGCTTTTGAGGAATGGACGCGTATTGGTGTTAATAAACGTGCAGAAATTATAGAAACAATGGCTGACTTATTAGAAGAAAATAGCCATGCGCTCATTTGGCTGTGCATGAACGAAGCTGGCCGTATCCTGGAAGATAGTATAGCAGAATTACGTGAAGCAGTTGATTTATGTCGCTATTACGCCATCGAAGCGCGCAATCTTATGGTCGAGAAAAGTTTTACTAGCCCAACTGGTGAGACAAATATTTTGTCACTTCACGGCCGCGGTATGTTTATATGTATCAGCCCATGGAATTTTCCACTCGCAATTTTTCTAGGACAAATTGTAGCAGCACTTGTAACTGGCAATACTGTGATAGCAAAACCTTCTGAGCAAACACCTCTGATTGCGACCTTTGTGCTTAAATTACTGCATAAAGCTGGAGTTCCGCTGGGTGCGGTATCATTACTTCCTGGTTCAGGGGAAATTATAGGCAAACACTTATTAAATGATAAGCGTATTGCGGGTGTTGTATTTACTGGCTCAATGGAGACAGCAAAGAAAATAAATAGTGAACTGGCTCACAAAGAAGGGCCAATAGTACCATTTATTGCAGAAACAGGTGGGCAGAATGCTATGATAGTAGATAGCAGTGCCCTTATTGAGCAAACGGTAGATGATATACTAATTTCTGCATTCGGCAGTGCCGGCCAGCGTTGCTCATCGCTTCGTGTGTTATATGTCCAGGAAGAAATAACAGATAAGCTGCTTCGGGTATTATCCGGTGCTATGGCTGAATTAAAGCTTGGAAATCCACGTGATTTCAAAACTAATATTGGTCCTGTGATAGATGCAGCAGCCCGCGATTCCTTGCGCCGTCATATTAACCAGATGATTGATAAGCACCAGTTTATTGCATCCTCTCCGATTGATAAAGGCGCGACTGAAAACGGTACATTTATTGAACCGCACGCATTCTTAATAAACTCACTGGATGATTTAAAAGGTGAAGTGTTTGGCCCTATATTGCACGTAATCCGCTATAAATATAATGAACTTGATAAAGTTATTGATGAAATAAATGCTAGCGGTTATGGCCTAACCTTAGGGGTGCAGAGCCGTATTTCCATGCGGATAGAGTACATCAAAAAACGTGCAAATGTTGGCAATGTTTACGTCAACCGCTCAATGATTGGTGCGGTGGTTGGGGTGCAGCCATTTGGCGGAGAAGGACTCTCGGGTACTGGCCCAAAAGCAGGCGGGCCGCATTACCTGACCCGCTTTGTAAAAGAACGGGTTCACACGGTAAATACTACCGCAGCCGGGGGTAACAGGGAGTTGCTGATTAAGTAATTACCACTTATGAAATATAAAGAACGCGGCTGCTACTATTAAAGAAAAGCCTACCAGATGGTTCCAGCGTAATTCTTCTCCTAAGTAGAAAACAGAGAAAATCGCAAACACTACTAAAGTAATTATTTCCTGGATTGTTTTTAACTCTGTTGCTGAAAAATATCCGTGGCCAATACGGTTAGCCGGAACCTGGAAGCAATATTCAAATAGTGCAATGCCCCAACTTACGAGAATTACTAAGTATAAAGCTTCTGATTTGAATTTTAGATGGCCATACCATGCAAAAGTCATGAATATATTAGAGATTAATAATAGGCCAATAGTCAAGAATGGGACGGACATAACTTACGTGCTAGTGTTAGTGTTAAGTATAGTTATTACTACCACTTCACACTAACACTTACACTATTTTTTATAAATCAACTTCAAGCCTTAATCCTACTAGCAATGAATCATCAAGTGATGGGTCAGTGCCTGGATTAGCAGTATACTGGATATCTGGCTGTATACGTAGCCATGGAGTTAACTGGTCACTATAAGTAAGCTCAAATCCTGTTTCATTGTAGTCAGCAGGCGCGGCAACAGTTTTGTACTTATCGCTATTATGCGTCCCTGAAATAGCAAATCCTAATTGGCTATCCTCACGTCCTGGTACAATTTTGCTAAACACAATTCCAGTATCCCAGCCGAAACTTGTTTGGTTAATATCGCCATTAGCAGTACCGGCGCGTACAAATCCGGTAATATTTTCTGCAATTTCCTTTTCGATCTGGCCATATACACCATAATCATGTCTTTTGATTGGGTTGCCATTTGCATCTATTTCGGTCAGGTCATCGAATTTCTCAGTATAAGTCCACCCACCAACAGATACTTTAGCAAAATCAAAACTATATCCGGTTTCAGCTACGATAAGAGCGCCATCACCATTATTAAATTGCACATGCGTACCTTGTGGATTGTTAGGATCACCAGGTACACCATCTAGTACTACAGCTTGCAGATAGTATTTGTCATTTGGTTGCCATTTAGCACGTAATCCAACAGATGCAGTCGGGAAAACAGATGGACCGTTCTGCCCAGTTTGAGCAAGCTCAGTAGTCATACCAAATGTCGGGTTAAGAAATAGACCTGCTGATTCAGTGTAATAAAACTCAGTATTTAAATCATATAGTCCCGCACGTAAAGAAAACTGGTCATCCATGAAATTTTGCTCTACCCAGGCTTCAAATATTTTTGCAGTTCTTGCAGGAACTTCGATATTATCAACACCTTGTACGTTGCCAACGTGCTCCGCACCCGGCTTGCCACCGTTGTTATTTATGAATGAAACAAACACTGATGAGCCTTTTACGCCATAAAGCTTTTCGCCGTCCAGAGTTGCACTTATCAATAAGTTATCTAGTACAGAGCCATGGCGCTTAAGTCCACCTGAGGTGTTACTCCAGCCATCAACCTTATAAGAACCTTCAATATTAATACCTTCGTTATATAATTTTGTACGGTAATCGCCCCAATCACCAGTTAAGGTATCTTGATAATTTGGCGCTTCATCCTCTGCTTTTGCTGATATAGCAGTTAGTGATGTTGTAAGTAAAACTGCTGATAGCGCAGTTAAAATCTGCTTATTCATTGTATCTCCGTGCATTTAGTAAATGATAATGATTCGCAGTCTTAGTAACAGTAGCTAATTATATATGCAAGATATTTTTAAAAAAATCTTGTAACTAAGAATCATTCGCGTTATATAGTTTGTTGAGAATGATTATCATTTAAATCTTGGGAGAATAATAATGCTATTACGCATACTATCACTTACTACTATTATAGCTGGTTCCCTTGTGTTTCAAGCATCGGCTGCTGAACAAAAACCTTCTAAAGGATATACCGAAACAAAATTTGTTGCTGATAAAGCTAAATTTAATGCGGCTAAAGTTGAGCCAGACTTTATCAATGCTTGGGGTATTGCAATCCGCCCTGCAGGTGCTGGTGGGCATTTTTGGGTTACAGCAAAAGATGTAAGTTATGAATATGTAGGAGATGTTAAAAATTCTCCAGACGAAAAATTACGTACATTACATACAGATAATCTTGATAAAGTAAAATTACCTGTAGGTGGTGATGAAAATTTCGCAACTGGTGTAGTTTTTAGCGATAGTAATAGCAATTTCATAATTACTCAGAAGCCTACAACAGGTGCAGATATTACTGCTCCGGCTAAATTCCTTTTTGCTAGTGATGGTGGTATAATTTCTGCCTGGACAGAGCGCAAAAAAGAGAGTGGTAGCTTTGATAGGCCAACAGATGCAAAAGTTGTAATTGATGAATCAAAAGAAGGTTCTCAGTTTTTCGGCCTTGCTATCAATGCAGACTATAGTCGTATTTATGCAGCTAACTTTGGCGAAAATCCTGGTATAAAAGTCTATAATGGCCAATTTAAGCCTGAGAACGTTACTTTCGATATGCCTTTTGATGATAATAAAAATGGCAAAGTTGACCCAGGCGAATATACTCCATTTAATATTCAGGCGCTTAAAACCCCTGCAGGTGAAAACCGTATATTTGTAACCTATGCAAAATCGCAAAGTTGCCCAGCAGAAGAAGTGAAGAAAAATACTTGTAAGTCTGGTGAGTTCTTTGTTGGTGAAGAAGATACATCAAAACCAGGTTATGGGCGTGTAGCTGAATTTACTGAAGATGGTAAGTTGGTGGCTACAATACAAGACGGTGGCAAACTTAGCGCTCCTTGGGGCATAGCTTATGCACCATCTGATTTTGGTACACTTTCAAATACCTTGCTTGTTGCTAATTTTGGTGATGGCACAATCGCAGCTTATGATACAAAAACATATAAATTTGTAGACTACTTGCGTGATAAGAAAGATAAGGTGGTCAAAATTGATAAAATTTGGGGCTTACTATTTGGTAATGGTGAGAGTCTGGGCGATAAAAATGCTCTTTATTATGCTGCTGGCCCTGATGATGAGCAAGATGGGTTATTTGGATCATTAAGGCCTTAGGAAAGGTAAGTGCAAAGTGTGAGTGTTAAGTATATTCCTTAGCACTAGCACTACACTAGTATTATTATGCAATACAAAACTACACGTAAAATAGCTTTAAAAATCCATATCATAGTGGCGGTATATCAGCTTTTGTATATCTATAGTCCATTGCATGAATGGCAATATGCTTTTACTGTAGTGCAGTTTGTTGCGTTTCCATTGTTAGCTATAACAGGATTTTGGCTGGCGCGTGGGAAAAAAATATGGAAAAATTTTCACAAATCTGATGCTAGCATTGCTCCAGTTAAAAACAATATTCAGATTTTAGCGCCGCGTTCTAAGCCAGCTTCACAGATATGTACTGGCTGTGATGCTTATAAACAAGCATATACGATGCAATAGGGTATGCGTAGCTTTGTATATAGCCAGTTGCTAAATCGGTAGTTAAACCAGAAATAAAAAAAGGCCGGTATTAAACCGGCCTTAGTTATTTTCTTGGCATGAAATTAAGCCGCGTTTGCAACTTTCCTTCTTGGCCAGGATTCGAAAGTGAACACATCTTCAGCCACATCACATACAGTTGCAGTAATACGCGCAGCAACTAGATATGGGTCAGCATTAGCGCCTGGGCGTCTATCTTCAAAGTAGCCATAACCTTTTTCAATAACAGGCAATGGAATACGGATTGAACGACCACGGTCAGTAGTACCGGCACTGAACTCATGAATGCTTGAAGTCTCATGGTGACCAGTTAAGCGCTCATGTAATTTATCGCCATAAAGAGCGATATGCTTAGCATGCTTCTCAGAAAGTCTTTTAACTGCCAGATCAATTGCTTCGCGGCCTTTTTTCTTATCGCGTGTAGCGTCAGTTGAGAAGTTAGTGTGCATACCAGCACCATTCCAATCACCTTTTATTGGCTTGTTGTCTAGTGAAACGTGAACGTCATATTCTTCGCTGATACGGTGAATTAACCAACGGGCAATCCACATATGGTCGCAAACATTTAGAACACCTGCATCTTCGCCATCAAAACCACGGTAACCAATCTGGAATTCCCACTGGCCAGGCATTACTTCGGCATTGATACCATAAAGCATTATACCAGCATCTAGGCATAGAGCTGCGTGTTCTTCAACAAGGTCACGTCCGAAAATTTGCTCAGAACCAACTCCGCAGTAGTAGGGGCCTTGAGGAGCAGGGAAACCATGCTCAGGCCAGCCTAGCGGAATGTTTCTTTTGAATAATGTGTATTCCTGCTCAAAACCGATGCAAGGGTTTTGTTTTGCGGCTCCGGCATCCAGTACCGCGCGTAGCTGAGCGCGTGAGTTAGATTCGTGAGGGGTGCCATCATCATTAAATACTTCACACATAACCAGATAACTGTCTTCGCCTCTGATTGGGTCTTTAACAAAATTTACTGCTTTTATGGTTAGGTCAGAATTGCGCCCTTCTGCCTGGTTTGTTGAAGAACCATCAAAACTCCAGTCAGGAAAATCCTCAAGCTTTGCTTTCCCTGAAATTTGAACTGCGCGAGCTTTTGAACGTATTTTGCGTACCGGAACTGATCCATCCAGCCAAATATACTCCGCCATTGAAATATTACTACCCATGAACTTCCTCCAAAAATTTTCCAGAATGCGAGAAATGACCTATTCTCCAATGTATTTAACGCAAGCATTATATAGATAAATGTGTCATAAGTAAAGTAGGAAATAGGAGTTTATAAGGCAAAAAACTGGATTCAATGGAGAAACATTATGCTGCAATCCCTCCCATTCCGGATAATCCGTTTTCTGCCCTTTCTGTATGAGTTAGTTTCCTGCCTGTTCTCATAGCAATTGTGGTAGCAGGTGTTTTTTTTGTTATATTATTGTCAGGAGTAGCAGTTTTGCACGATTTTTCATTGTTACAATCATTACTTGGATGCTTTTGGTTGTCCATAGATGGCAAATCATGAGTTTCAATTTCCTGAGCATGTACCGTAGGCTTTGTCTTTTTTTTGTCTCCTTCTTCGTCTGCATTTTTGCTCTTCTTAGTAAAGAAAGCGCATATATTACTTATTGCAGCACTAAAGGAGATTTTAATGAACTCTATTAAAAACCTTAGCTTTGAAGCGTTGGGCCTATGATTGTGTTTTTTGAGGGATTCATGAGTTCGCTCAACCAGTCCTTTTTTTTTTGAACCTTCATTGGCATGACTGGTTTGAAAATCTGGCTGTGCTGTATTTTGAGGATGCTTTTGTTGCCAACGTAAAGCATCTAAAGCTGGATTCTTTTTATCTAGCACCTCTTGAAAAGAAGTTTGTAATTTTTGTATATCATCTTGCGTGTAATTAGCTTTAAATTGCTTATCCATAGCTATGGAACAAGCATTCTCAACCATTATAAAGCCATATTCCCACTCGCCATTATCGTATTGTTTTGTGTTTACGAACATTGGTTGTGAGAATTCTTGCGATGATTTGTCCGTATTTTTTGATAAATAATTGAAAATCTTTTGGCCAAACTTGTTGGTTTTATAACTACTAATTTTAGTTTCCGGGTCGATATAACGCATGCTCCAATTTCCCTTTCCATCTGTATCTAGTATGGTTAGTACCCAGTGGGCATTTGTAGTTATTCTACTACTATTTATGTTTACAGGAATAATATATGATGTGGGAAGGTCATTATCAGGCAGTTGTTTAGTTATTGCTTGTCTAATATTGGGATTTGTTGAGTTAAGCTCGTCTATATTAGTGGCATTAACCAGAACAATATTTTTAGTAGCTAAACTATCGTCTTTTACAAAGCGAAGACTTTTATCTAAATTATAAAGATTTATACCGTGTAATTCTTTAAGTCTATATTTTAGAATTATGTTAATATTATCAGCTGTAAGGCTGGTACCTTGACTTGGGCGTCTACCAATCCATACCTCGTTTGGATTGCTTTTTTTTGGTTGTCCACCTATTACGTAACGAAAATCTTTCATTTTATTGGCCCCTATATTAGTTTACTCCCTATTATTAATATCAGGCATATAAAAATCCTATTCGTTATGTGTTAATCTGTCGTAAAGCTTCTCCTAATACTATCGCCGCTGAAATGGCTACATTTAACGAACGCATGCCATTTTTCATAGGTATTGTAACTGCATTTGTGCAGTATTCTACCACTTCTGGCGGTACTCCGGCGGATTCTCTTCCAACCATTAATACGTCATTAGGGAGAAAATTAAATTTGGTATAAGAAA
The DNA here is from genome assembly GCA_021323415.1 of Rickettsiaceae bacterium. Lineage (GTDB taxonomy): Bacteria > Pseudomonadota > Alphaproteobacteria > Rickettsiales > UBA6187 > JAJONM01. The sequence goes on along the minus strand of JAJONM010000027.1, from coordinate 2,699 downwards.
TGGAAGCTTTAGAAGAAAGCAGAACTATCCGAGAATTGTTTTCCTCTGTCCACTCCTTAAAATGTTCCCAAGATTTGTGCCTGGTATATTTTACATAGTCAATATAATCCATGCCGGAGCGTTTTAACTTCCTGTCATCTAAAGGGAAACCGCATGGTTCAATAATTTCAACATCAATCCCAAGACAAGCCGCTGTACGTAAACTAGTACCAAGATTTTGCGCAATATCTGGTTGGTAAAGGGCTAATTTCATTAGAAATAACCTTTATATTTGAACGCCCTTTGATTTATCTTCTTCCTTGCGGTCATGCTTAATTGTATGAGGCTTGTGAACAGGTTCAAGAGCTATAGGAGCTGGAATTTTTACATTATCAACAAAGTTATCTTTTTGACCTGGAGTTTTTGAAGGTTTCATTCCTCCAAGGTTTTGATTGTTTACATTATTATTTGGCTGTTGTTTTTGCTGCTGCTGTGGTTGATTAGGATCTTTTAACAGGCCGCGGGATAGCATCTCGTTCTCGCATAAAACAAGGTCGCTATGTAATTTATCTAGTTTCTCGTTTACTACCCCGCGTTCTTTGGCAAAATTTCTGAAAAGATTAATTATATCTTTTATCATATTGCCAAGTCCAATTGTTACGTTTACCATGCTGATTAGGGTATCAGTTGCAGTTCCAACATTAACTGCCTGTACAATATTGTTTGCACGCGGTAGAACGCCTTTTTCCTTATCTTTTCCTTGCGAGCTTTTGCCTGTACGAACCCAAAAATCAAAGAAAAGGTTGGCGTCTTTTTGCCCCATTTTCTTAAGTTCTGCTGTTATCTCATCACTTAACTTTTTGTGAGTAGCTTTCAACTCATTATTCTTTTTTGCCCAGTCGCTTGTGTCAGCTGGCTGAGTTTGTGCTTGCGGCTGTCCAGTTGGCTGAGTTTGTTGCCCAGTTGCCTGTTGTTGCTTTTGCGGTTGTTGCTGCTTTTCTGGAAGTTTTCCTGTATAAGTAACTATAGGCGCTGGCATTTCTTCTTGCTTTGCAGCAGGTTTTTGTGGATTTGCTTTTCTCCATGCTTCCGATTGTTTTGCGTATTCTACATCCAGTATAAGCTGATTATCATCCTTTAATTTTTTAGTTTCTTCTGCTGTATATTTAGCTTTGCTTTTTGGCCCACCTGCAGCGGCTATGGCATTCTCAATTGTTATATAACCGCATGCCCAACCATCTGTTTGTTGTTGCCCGAGCGGTTGGAAAGTAGGCTTCCCTCCTATCTTTAATATTCCTGCATTGGCAAATGCATTATAAATTGCTTGACCTTCATTATTAGGGCTGTCTTGACCTTTTTGTGCTAAAGGATCTACATATGACATGTGCCATTGATTATCGATACCAGCATCAAAAACAACTAATACCCAGTGGTTGCCGCCTTTTGTAGCACTGCCACCAATATTAACCGGAGTTATTACGGATCTGGGCAGGTCTTTATTTGGTAAACTTGAAATTCCACTTGCGATATTAGTAAGTAACTCTCCAATAAAAGTTGGATCAGTAACTGTGGCAAGATTAACAGCACCTGGAAATACAACAATTCTTTCAGCTGCGTCGCTTGTCTTTAAAACTTTGCCGGTACCGTCAATAAGATTAATACCATCTATTTTTCCAACTTTATGCTCAGCAATAATATTTATATTATGATCAGTAAGCCAATCACTTTTATATTCCTCGCCTATTAAATAATGGTATTCTTTAGCCATGTTATCCTGCCTTATTTGTTACTTTTACCCTTTGCGCCTTTATTATAACACACAGGCGCTCAAAATCCTAGAGTTTTTACTATAACAGATGATTATTAAGTATTTTTTACTAATTTTGAATTAGGAAGTTATCTATTCTAAACTTCCGCGCGCTTTATCCCTGTTCCAATCCCGTTCCTTTTCGGCTTCGCGTTTGTCATACTGCTTCTTGCCTTTTGCTAGTCCTAATTCAACTTTTACGATTTTTTTCTCATTAAAATAGATAGAAAGAGGCACTAAAGTATACCCCTTAACCTTCAGCTTGCCGAATAATTTCTTGATTTCCCTGCGGTGTAAAAGCAGTTTCCTTGGGCGCTTTGGCTGGTGGTTAAACTGGTTTGCGCCCTTATACTCAGCAATATACGATTGTAGCAGTAAAACCTCACCATCTTGCTCATCGGCATAAGCGTCTGTTATATTGGCATTTCCTTCGCGTAAAGACTTTACTTCACTGCCTTTAAGTACAATCCCGGCCTCTAAGACTTCCTCAATGAAGTATTCATACCGCGCTTTGCGATTTTGGGCGATAATTTGTTTTTCTGGTTCAGGTTTCGACACTTTAGACCAATCCAGCCTGTTTTAAGGCATTTTCCACCACTGGGATTTTCTCCGCCAGCAATGGTATAAGCGGCAAACGTAGCTCATTAGCGCATAATCCCAGCTTGTTAGCCGCATATTTAGCAGGTGCAGGGCTGGAATCGCAGAACATGTTGATATGCACTGGCATCAATTTTTGATGTATTTCTTCAGCTGATTTGTAATCGCCAGATAAGCACAATTCCTGCACTTTAGCAACTTTATCAGGTGCAATATTTGAAGTTACAGATATACAGCCCACCCCGCCCTCTACATTAAAAGCAACAGCGGTTGCATCATCACCTGAAAGTAGGCAGAATTTCTGGCCTTTTAGCTC
>JAJONM010000095.1 GCA_021323415.1 Rickettsiaceae bacterium | reverse complement strand
AACACAGTTGTTGTAGCTTCAAACCTAAATGCTACCAATGACCTCAACATTAATGCCGGCGGCATCGCTTATCTAGGAGCAGCCAAAGATGTGGATTACGAAAGCAACTCCAAATCCTCAAAATCATTAAACTGGCAAAGTATGAGTGGCTCTGGTCACTCTGATGAAACCATTGTGCATACTAAGATTAATGCAGGTGGGGATGTTAATATCAATGCTGTGCAGGGAGTTGTTGTTGATATAAAAAATGGTGGAACAGTCCAGCAATCGATAGATAAACTGGCAACCCAGCCAGGATTGGAATATCTTGCCGATCTTAAAAACAATCCAAACGTTGACTTCAACAAAATCAATGAAGCCCATAAAAACTGGAACTACAAATCACAAGGACTGACCGAAGTTGGCGCGGCAATGGTGGTTATTGTTGTGACCATTGCAACTGCTGGAGCGGGTGCATCAGCAATGGGTTCTATGGGCTATGCTACTGCTGGTACTGCAACGGCAAGCACAACAACGGTTATCAGTGCAGGTGCTATGGCAGCAAGTAGTGCGGCAATTAGTGCTGGAATTGCTAACCTTACTTCTACTGCCGTGATTTCGCTTGCAAACAATGGTGGTGATATTGGTAAAACACTGAAAGATTTAGGCTCGAGTGAGACATTAAAATCATTATCGGTGTCAATGGCAACAGCTGGAGCTGTTGCGGGGCTTTCAAATGCTGCTGGGGTAAGTGGTAAATTTAGTGATTTAAAACTGGCAGATCAGGCAAAAAGGGTTGTAATTACTGTCGGCGCTACTTCTACTGTTGATAGTGTTATCAATGGTACCGATCTTGGCAAAAATTTAGTCGATAATCTTAAAACCAGTTTGGTAAACGCTGTAGGTGCCAATGCAGCGGCGGCGATTGGCGATATGAACCTGAATGCGATAAGTAGCGCAGTTGCCCATGCAGCAGTTGGTTGTGCGGAAGGTGCGGCAAATGGTGGTGGATGTACTGGTGGTGCAATCGGTGCGGCTGCGGGCGAATGGGTTGCGAGTCAGTATTTAGCTAATTCACAATCAAATACTGATAAGCTTTATCAAGATGCATTTGCTAGTGACAATCCAACAGGTCAACAAGAAATTAATTTAATAACTGGTCTTACTGCGCAGATGCAGGCTGCAGTTGATACAGCAAGATTAGCAGGTGCGTTAGCTGCACTTGCCTCTGGTGAAGATGCTGCTGGCATCAATGCTGCGGCAAATGCTGCTGCAATTGCAGCGGAGAATAATGCGACTTCTGCTATGCAAAAGGCGATTGAAAGTATAAAAGATGGAACTGCTAAAGCTGAATTTGACAATTTATTGGCAAAATATAAGTATATGGCAAAAAGCGAACTTGCCGATTTATACCTAGATAGCGATAATTCTATTGAAAAGGCGGCAATCTATACAACTATGGTTGCACAGGAATTTATACAGCCTGGCTCTACTGTTGAGGCGATTTTTGTGCTGGCAACGTCTTCAGCTGGTGGTAAAGTAATTGGAAGTGCTGTTGGAGCTATTGGAAAATCTGCTTTAACAGTTGAAGAAATATTGATGCCGGGTGGGAAGCTGGTTGGATATGTCGCTAAAGGAGCAAAAGATACTATAAAGACAGTTACAAAGTCTGAGTTAGAAATAATTGAAAGTAATTTAATGACAGGAGCTAGAGAGTTAACTCCTCCCCCAACTTATAAAGGCCAATGGTACGAATTACCAAATGGACAAGGTAATTTTGGTATAAGAAACAGTACTACTAATGGTAAAACCATAGATTTAAACATTCCATCAATTCCGAATATTAACCGAATCCATAGTGACCCATTATGAATGAATTAATTAATTTTAATAAAGATATACTAAACGAATCTATAGCTGGATATATTAATGAATTAAACGTTGATGCTGTCGGTCTATGGCAAATAGTCAATGAAGCACACAGAGTATTTAAGTTGCAGGATAAAGATTTGGTTGGTTTTGTTAAGAAACATATTGAATCTATACTAAATGCTGGTGCTAGTCCTGTATGGAGTAAAGAAAACGGTAAGTATGATTGGACTCTAGCAACAGAATATGGTGATACAGTTGAGAAAATAACTAACTCTATTATTACAGAGTGGGAGAAGCAAGGATTGAAAGAACTTAATTTTGATAGCATTTGGTTTGCATTACCAAAATTTTTTAAAGATTAAAATGAACCGTCTTATTTCTTTATTCATCACTTTAATTCTTTTGTACACTAGCATAGCTAACGCCAGCTTACCTCTAGTTACTGGCAAAATTTCCAGCCTTACTGCAACAGGTGATGCCAGCCTTACTGCCGCTAATGATGTTAATATCACCAGTGTGCAAGACTCTGAATACCACTACCGCGAAACCAAAAAGAAATCATCCGCCTTTGGTAAATGGACAGATTTTGCCTATGGCGGGGGATTTGGCGCATTTGGAGGTGGTAAGGACACAAACAGCAAAAATGAGAAACAGAATGTAACACAGGTTGCATCGAACATCAGCGGAAACAATGTAAACATCACTTCTGGCGCGAATACGGTTGTTGTAGCTTCTAATTTAACTGCAACAAATGACGTAAACATAAATTCTGGCGGAGTTACTTACCTTGCCTCAGCCAAAGACGTGGATTACGAAAGCAACAGCAAATCCTCAAAATCACTAAACTGGCAAAGTATGAGTAGTTCTGGTCATTCTGATGAAACCGTTGTGCATACTAAAATAAATGCAGGTGGTGATGTTAATATTAACGCTGTGCAAGGGGTTGTAGTTGATGTTAAAAACTTCGGCACATTAGAAAATCAATAGATACTTTATCGAAAGAACCAGGTCTTGAATACCTTGCAACCTTGCAAAACCAAAATAATGTTGCCTTCAACAAAGTATCAGAAGCACACAAGAACTGGAACTATAGCCAATCTGGTTTAACACCGGCAGGAGCTGCTATTATCGCAATTGCGGTGACGGTGGCAACAATGGGTGCTGGTGCGGCAGTGGACGGCAACTACAGCAACAGGTAGTGTTGTTTTAACAGGTGCTTCTGGTGTTATGGCAAATGCAGCTTTATCTACACTTGCTGCGCAAGCATCTGTTTCGTTGATTAACAATAAGGGCGATATTGGCAAAGTACTGCAGGATATGGGCAGTGATGAAACGTTAAAATCACTGGCATTTGCAGTAGCAACTGCAGGGGTTACTGCCGGAATCGGCAATGGCGTAGCCAACAGCCTGTTTAGCACAGCGCCAATCACACCACAGCAATTTGCTATGCTTTCTACCGGCACTAAAGTTGTTACTACTGCGACTGTGCCGTGGTTGATGTTGGCGCTGGTAATATTGGTGAGGCCTACCACTTAGGTGCAATTAATGAACCTGTACATTTAGCATTGCACGGGGCACTCGGCTGTGCAGCAGGAGCTGCTATCAGCGGCAATTGCGGCACTGGCGCTGCAGGTCAGGTTGCAGGGGAACTTGCCGGAGAACTATACAAGAATAGTGGTGGTACAGACTTACAAACAGGGCTTGGTATAGCCCAAATATCTGGAGGAGTAGCAGCTGTTCTTGCCGGAGGCGATGAGAAAGATGTCTACGCAGGTGCAAACATTGGACAGGCGGCTGCGGAGAATAATAGTTTTGCTGTGGCGGGCCCAGCAACGCCTGAACTTATTGCAGCTTGTGTTGCAATGCCAGTTGCTTGTGCAACATTAGGTGCTGCAGCTGTATTAGCTATTTATGTTGCACAGAAAAGAACTAACGCTGAAGGGTTTGATATTGCAGGGGCAGTCGAACAGTTACCAGGTTATGAAGCTTCAAGCGACGAAGGGTTTGTTGACCAAGGAGTAGATGTTGCTACAAACACTCCTGCAACAGAAGGATTTGATGCTTATGAACCATCTGTAGGTAATAATGATGAAGGGTTTTCTATTCTGCCGGATTGGTTGACAAATGGGTGGAATGTGTTGTTTAGTGAAAATGCTAAATTTTCTGATCAAGGAAAGCTTGATGACCATTTTGATCGCCATGGACAAGATTTTAATGCGAGTACAGCCACTGAATATGAAAAACAAGCAAGTGATTTCTTAACTAGCCAATCATCATCGGATATCTTAGAAAAAATAAGATCTAATGGCGACTTAATAAGATTTAATCCTAAAACAGATGAATTTGGTGTTATATCTTCCAATGGTACAATTAGGACTTACTTTAGTATGCTATCTGTATGAGTTAATAGACGTACAAAAATGATAAAATAGGTAATTTATGAAAGGAAATGAATTCTTAAATCATGTAAGAAATTTGTTTAAACCAGGTGGTAAGCTAGAGCAATGGTACACACTTGATTTCGCCACATTCGTGGCAAAACTTACGAAAAAGAAAATCTCTCTTACGCTTGCGCGATAAATGGCTAATATACAATGATATGAATCATAAGCTAGTGGAACAGTCCCATTTCTGAAGAATAGAAAGACATCAATTGTGCCTAAGGGTAAAGAAAATGAAACAACCAAAAAAGGTTCTGTAGAGCCACTTACAATAGACGCGACAATTAGCAAATTACAAAAAGCTGTATTGTCTAATAATATTTTAGAAACAAAAAAAGCTATTGCGATTTTGAATAAAAATATTGAGCCAAGTTTAGCAAAGAAAACAGATAAAGTTGAAGCTAACAACCCGCTTAGCCAGATAGTTCTATTTGAAGGAAAAAACTAACATATTAGAACATGCAATAGTTCAAATTAATTATGATTTAGTGAACGCAATTCTTGAAATTAAAGAACCTTGGTTGCTTAGGAGTAGTGAAACAGAGCGTAATTCGCCACTAATATTATTATCCATGTTCTGCGTTAGACAGAACGAATGATGAAATAACCACTCGTGCAAAAAATATAGCATTATCACTATTAACAAAATATAGCGGCATTAATAATGAAACAGATGGAAAAGGTTGGAAGGCTGTACATACTGCTATCCATTACGGTAATAGCTTTTTAATTGAAATATTAAAATCAAAGAATCCGGCAGATGATTTTCTAAAACAAAAACGAACTCTACTGCATCATGCTGTAGAAAGTGGAAATCTAAATTCAATATATTGTCTTATAGAGTTAGGCTTTGATATTAAAGCGCAAGACAAGAGAGGTAGAAATCTTTTTCATACCGCGGCACTTCTTGGCCGTTATACAACAATCGAGAAATTATGGGCGCTTGTACCTCAAAATGATAGGCTTGCTCTGTTAAACGCAAAATCTAATGGACATACCCCTTTAGATTTTGCAAGATCACAAGGTAGAGAAGAGGCTACAACAACATTAATAGCTTTGGGGGCAGAACCTGGGAGGGGTTTTGATGTTTTAACATATCCTGCAATAGGCGGTGTAACAGAGCGTATAAATGGCGAAAGAACCAATCGTAATAGATTTGCACTATGCCATGTGTGAAGGAGTAGAAACACCGGAAAAGCAAAAAGCACTAGCAGAATTAGTAGCAGAATCTAATTTCTATATGATAAACAAAATAAATAAAGCAGGTTTTACTCCACTTGCTGTGGCTGCTATATTGGGACGTGACAAAACACTAAAATTCTTTCTAGATGAAATTAAGAGAAAATTTCTTTCAGTAGAAGTAAAAGCGATTGTTAATTATCAAATGCGAGGTCAATTTTTTAAAACCGCAATGCATTTGGCAATTGAATATAATCGCAAACAATTTGGCGATGTATTAATTGCTGAAGGTGCTAATTTAAATTTAATCACCAGAATAGGGTTTAGCCCATTTGACCGAGCTTACGGGATTGGAGCTGGTTTCAGCTAAGTTGCTAGAGGGTATAGTCCATTTCAATCTTTACAAAGGTAATATTGCTCCATATGCGAAAGATAACGAGAAAGGTGACTTAATAAAAGCAGTTTTACCAGTCACACCTAACAAGCCGATAGTTGATAAAGCGGAATCTTTTGATGAAGATGTTTTACCTGAACAACCGTTCTTTACTCCTTCATGCGCTAAATTTACTCCAAAAGAGATGGCAAAAGTAACGTTTGACTATACTAGGTCGTCTCTTCTTGTTTTGGCTGCTTTTTTTAGTGGTGATGCTATGTTGGCAAAGGCAGATAGCAATAAAGAGAAGGAAGCTTTTTCGCAGAATATGGCGTTAAGTTTAACATTTCTTGCAGTTATTGCAGCAGGATGTTCTTCAATAATTGATAATTTACAAAAGCGCGAGGATAATTACAACACTGAAGAGAAGAATGCTTTGAAAGCTGGAAGAGCACCAGATCATAATAAAGAAAGAGTAACGTACACGGCTATAGGAGCTTCTATGCAGATTGGCGGAGCGATTCTTACTTTGATAGGGGCTGTTTCCGGAGATAGCGCTTTTAAATTTGCCGGCCCGGCTCTTGTTGCGGCATCTACATTATTCTTATTACGTGATTCACTTTCTTTAAAAATCCGGAATATAGATTTAAGAAATGAGAAACTGGATATTGAGAAGAAAGCTGTTGCTCCAGTATCGGTAAGCGGTAATTTCGCATTACCGCAAAATACTATTAGACTTGATAAAGCGTCTTCCACTCCAAAATTTTCCCAGTCAGCAAGCTCTGCTACTGTATTGGCGGAAATTGCCAAGAAGGAAGCTGCGGAGAAGAAGGATGATAAGGCTAAAAGTATAGAACAGGAAAGGAGACTTGTTATGGGTGTGCCTAGGAGTGGGGATGTCTACAGATACGATGAAGATGATATTGAAGCTGGGATGGCTAATATGTCACCAAGAATTTCTCCGCGCGGGGATAGTGGATCATATCGTAATGAAAAAGTATCCCATAGAGAAGAAAAGTCTAAAATCGATGGTCATAATAGATATTAATGTCTATTACTAAGTTCAAATATTGTTATAAACCACTGGCAAATAAAGCATAATTGTATATGCTGATGTTGTAATGTTAAAAATATGGTAATGTGATTAGCAAAGGAAAAGTTAATCTTCAACTGCATGTAGATGCCGCCTCTGGGAATTTGGAAGGTGTTAAGGCTTTTTTAGCTAGATATCCGGAGCTTATTGATGAAGAGGCTGATCCGAAGGTTGGTCAGCAAACAGCGTTAATTTTATCAGTTAGGACTGTGACTGCGACTAAAGAGAAAGCAGAAAAGAAGTTTGAAGTCTTTAAGTTCTTGTTAGAACAAGGAGCTAATCCAAATATTATAGATTGCCGAGGAATGAACGCCTTGCATTATGCGGTTGAAAGTCGCAATTTAGCAGCGGTAAAATTGTTGGTTAACGCTGGTAAAATAAACGATATTAACGCTAGAGATGGGCTGGGATTTACTGCTTTGGCTAGCGCTGCCTTCTTCAAAAATTATGCGATATGTGAGTTCTTGTTGCGACAGCCGGATATTGATATAAACTGTTTTGATGGTGGAAAAGCAACGCCTATTAACCATGCATCAAGCGAGACTAATTCTGCTAGTGAAGTCGAACGTGAGAAGTTATTTAAGTTGTTTATTGATCATGGTGCTGATTATAAGATTAAAGGGCTTACTGAATCAGGAAAAGAAATTGGCCCGCTTGATGACTTAGCGACGAAGCTAGAGCCCGCCTGGAAGCTTACATAAAAGAGCATGAGAAGAAGGTAAAACAAGCAGAGCCAAAGACTAATTTATTTTCTAGTATTAGCGGGTTTTTTAGCAACATAATATCTGGTAATCCATATCAGCCATTACCCTCCGAAGATAAAAAAGACAAAACATGGCAAGAAAAAACTGGTGCTCGGCCTAAGCAAAATGAAAATGGTTGGCAAGAGACTGTTGCCACCACAGTCACCACTTTCCGACGATTCCACCCTCCGCCAGCGTAAGGTGAGTATAGCAAGTCATTGATTAACCCACACTGTTTTGTGAATAGAAAGTCTGGTTATAAACCTTCTGTTGTGTAAATCTATTGCACGCCAGTAGTGCGCGGAATTATTTTACTTTTAATATTAATCTGACCTTCTGTGAACCTCAATATCTTTTACAATACCTCCTGCTACTTTTGTTTTCTCAATTCCCGCCAATCTCGTTGATATAGCTTGATTAAAGGCGCTTTCCAAGCATGTATAGAAGTAAAATCCTAGGGGATTAACATGCCAAGGCTAACCAAGCGTAGTGTCGAATCTGCCGTAATAAAAGAGAAACCATATTTCATATTTGATGATCAAGTACCAGGTTTTTGCGTGCGTATTTCCCCTTCAGGAAAACGGCATTATTATTTGCAATACCTGAAGTATAAAATTGTTAAACGTTTTGCTTTTGGTCAACATGGCATCCTTACTGTAGAAAAAGCCAGGGATAAAGCTATTGCTATGTCAGCCAACATAAAAGATGGAGGCGATCCACAAAAAGAAAAAGAGGATAAATTAAAAGAACCAATAGTTAGTGAGCTTGCTCAGCGTTATATGGAGGAGCATGTAAAAGTTCACTGCAAGCCCAGTACCATAGC
>JAJONM010000094.1 GCA_021323415.1 Rickettsiaceae bacterium | reverse complement strand
CATGGGGCGAATGTAAATGTAAATGCAAAAGTTGGTGTAGATACTCCACTGCATATTGCTATTAAAAATAATCAAACAGACATTGTTGCCTTATTGCTTAAGCACAAGGCGAATGTGAATGCAGAAAGTCTTGATAGAGACACTACACTGGCTGGACTGTCGCAACTGGATAGAGGGTTGCCACTGACTCCACTAAGTTTTGCTGCCGGAATGGGCAACAGAGATATCGTAGAGTTGTTAATTAGATACGGAGCAAATTTTAGCGCAGGAAGTGTGCTGTGGGCGCAGTCTACGTTGTGTAAGGCCCTTGCACATAAAGCTAATGCTGATTTATTATTTGAACGTGGTGCGTATAAAAATACTCCCCTAGCTATGGTGCTCCGAGAGGTCGTAAGACATGGAGATTTAGACCATGTTGCCGCATGGATTAGCCGCGGAGCAGATGTGAATGCTGCAGATAAGGAAGGAAAAACCGCGTTACATATGGCAGTTTTTTGTGGTAATAATGATATTGCTGCTTTATTAATTAAAAATGGGGCAGATGTTAATGCTGTCGCTAGCAAGGGTGCTTTTGGAAATTTTCTTGCTTCTTTTCCGGAGAAATTTATCAATCCGCTGCTGGTTTGTCTGTTTGCGCGGCAAGGACCTAATAGGCGGCTGAATCAAGGGTTGCTGGAACTGCTACTTGTTTCTGGTGCTATTGTTACAGCAAAGCAGATAGAGCAAGCTAAAAAGACCTACCCTCAGGATGCTGGGGGGATAAACAGTGTTTTTAATAAGAGTTTCTGCAGGGTAAATACTGTTACCAAGGTTGTGCAAGATGATGAAAAGTGGCCTTTATCACTTTATTGTGGAGCTCCTGCAAAGCCTAAAGTTGTAATAAAAGAGCAGATAGTTTCAATAAACCCGGCTTTAAGCTGTAATTATAATCATGCAGTTCGTTGGGAATTAGCGCAATCTGGAGGCAGGGCGGCACATAAAATATTCAGAGGAGGTGATGGGATGCCTGAGCAGGGCGTAAATCAAGAAAGCCCTTTTTCGCATCTTGTAGAAGACGTAATGCCACAGATATTCAAGCATCTTAGTATAAGAGATATGTCTGCATTCCTCACAACTGCCAGCCAGTTTAATCATCAAACTACACGCCCAGCTGTTCTGGAAGGTACTCCATACACACTTAAAGTAGCGCGTGAAGATGTTAAAATAATTTATCCGGCTAAACTTGATAAAGCTAGTAAATCTTTTACCGCGGCATTGGAAGCAAGTAGGCAGGATAATGACAGGGTGAAGTAGAAGAAATGTATACTCCATCTGGATGCTGGAAAATACGCGCTACTAATAGTGTGCAAGTTTAAATTCTGTCACAAACGCACACTCCGCAAATCCTTTTAAGCATGAAATAGAAAAGGCTATGGGATTATGCGGGGTGTTCCATCATTTTAGCTTTGTATTTCAATTGCAATTTCTTGGTATAAAACTCCCCATGGTTGCAAAATGATACAAATTGACCGAGTGTTGTAATTGTGATATATGATCAAAATAAAAGCATGGGCTGAATAATTATGAAAAGAAAAAATGAAACTAACGAAACTGGCAGAAATGTAAGGGCAAGGACTGACGAAGGCCCTAATATACCAGCGCAAGCTCCTGCATTATTACCAAGTGGCTTTGCTGTACCCCAAATGCGACCTTCTAATAATTACTCTGCCCCAATAGTGGTTACGCAGGCAGATGAAGATGATATTGAAGTTGTTGCCGATACAGATTTTCCACCAAATATTTTTGGTGACGACAATTCCCCGGATGAAAATGCAATGGATATTGATGCCCCAAACCCTGAAATTTCTGCATGGAATTCTTTTGCTGATGCTTTTTATACTACCAAAACGCCTAAAGCTGTTCCAGCAAATGCATCTTATGTTCGGGTTCCTTCAAACAATCTAATGTCTGCTCCTGCTCAATTAAATGCCGTACCTTCTGTTATTTTTAATGCAGAACAGCTATTTGAAGCGGTTTCTTCAGGTAATTTTCAGCAAATCATATCATGCTTTCATAATGGCTTAAATGTTGATTCAAAAAGACCTGCTGATATTGATCCGGAAGGAAAGACAGCGCTTACCTTAGCCGCAATGAGTGATATTCCTAATAAAATGGAAGTTATAAAAACTTTGCTTGACCTGGGCGCTAACCCGAATGTTACTTATAAACTTGAGAACGATGCCTATAACGAAAACTACCTTAAAAATAAAAGCCGTTACGACGATCCATTATTGGTTGGCTTATGCAGAACAAAAGGTAATTTAGAAATTATTAAACTTATTTTTGAGAATACTAAGCATCCAATTGATTTAAATGCTAAATATAACCAGCATTATCTTGCTGAACGCCACAGAACCGCCCTTGATGCGGCAGTACGAATAGGGGACATAGAGCTAATTAATTATTTAGTTGATCAAGGTGCGCAATTTTTCGATTTTACCAAGGAAAACTCTGGAGTTGGGTTCACAATATTAAGAGCTAATGCCATCAACCATGCTCTTAAATGTGATGTAGAAGGCAGTAAAATTGCGCAAGCAATGAATGACCATAATGGCGTATTTGCTAGATACCTTAACGAAAATTATAATGAAATCTTTAAGTATGCTGTTAAAAATGACTTTACAAAGATACTTGAGTGGATTTTAGAGCGCGGGCCTGAAATCAAGCTAGGTAAAAATAAAAGCAAAAATTTACAAGGTTTTTTAGCTGATCAATTGACTAAATCTATGCAATTGCAAGCTTCTGGATCAATAAAGGTACTTTTAGCTAAAATAAAAAATATAAATGCTACTGTCCGGGGTGATGAAACACCACTTACGCAGGCTATCTCCATGGGTGATATGGAGCTCATAAAACATTTGGTTGAAAAACTAGGCGCGGATGTAAATACTTTTAACTGCCAAAAAATTTCTCCACTCGGAAAAGCTGTCCAAAAAGGTGATAGGAGCATTATAGAATATCTGTTTGCAAAGGGTGCCAAGGTAAATGATTTTGACAGTAATAAATGTTCTGCACTCTCATTAGCTGTTGGCAAGGGTGATAGGAGCATTATAGAATATCTGGTTGCAAAGGGTGCTAAGGTAAATGCTTTTGGTTATGGAAATTCTCCACTCGCAATCGCTGCTAGGAAGGGTGATGTGGCAATTATGGAATATCTGATTGCAAATGGTGCAAAGGTAAATGCTCTTGGTTATGGAAATTCTCCACTTAAATGTGTTATTGAAGAAGGTAATATAAACATAGTAAATTATCTGATTGATAATGGTGCTGATGTAAATTTTGCTGCAGATGAGAGAGGACATAGTCCACTTACATTGTCTGTTAGTAATATAGATATTATGCAATTATTGATCGGGTGCGGTGCGAAAATAAATTCTGCTAGCACAGACGGAACCACTCCACTTATTATGGCTGTTAATATTGGAAGTGCAGAGGCCGTAATAATTTTGCTTAAACATGGCGCAGATGTTAATCTTGCAGATGCACGTGGGAAAACTCCAATTATGCATTCTTTTTCGCATTGGTGTGAGAATAAAGGTGAAATAGCAAGAATCCTTATTGAAAATGGTGCAGACGTTAATGCTAAGGACGTTAATGGGAATACCGCGCTATCTATGATTAATTACAATTATATCGGCTGGCCATTTAAATATCCGGCATTAATGCTTGCAGCTGGTGCTATTTTTTCTACCAATATGGTCGATAGTATTATAAAAAATGCACAATATGCACATCTTGGAGTAAAAAATATAAAAGATTTCTTTGATTATGCAAAAAATAATAGAATCCCCGAATCCCCTACAACCGAGCTTAGTTTAAGCCCTGAATTTGTAGCGCATTATCCTACGGAAATGACAAAAGAATTAGCATTTCCGGCAGCTATAGCGGCGTCAAAAATATTTGAGCGGGCTGGCTTACCTTACTTGCCGGCGGAAATATTCAAAAACGAAATATTTAAGCGTCTTTCTAATAAAGATATTGGAGCGGTCCTTTGCCTTTCTAGTCAGCATGACCAGCAAAGCCGCCTACTAGGCCAAGGCGAGCAAAGAATAGTTCCTTATTCACTAAAGGTGGCGCAAGAAAATGTTAAAGCTACTTATCCAGCAAAACTCGCCCTTGCCGAAAAGTCTTTCGTTAATTACTTAGAGGAAAGAAAAGCCGCTGAAAATGCCGCCCAGGGCAGGCAGTAGCCGTTCCTTCTGGCGTATGTTTGACTGTATGTACAATTAAGTGTACTAACCGCACACTAATATGTTAATAAATTTACATTTAAAATTTGAGTTGATATGAAAAGAAAAGGTGATGATAACGATATTAACGGCGGAAAAGCCAAAAAAATAAAAATTGAAGACAATACTGCTACCGCGCAGGCAGTACAAAGTTTTGTACCCGGCAAATCTTCTGCAGACCTATTTGCAGCTGTTCTTGCGGGTGATGTAGGGCTGATACAGTCTTGCGTCCAAAATGGTGTAAATGTTGATTCAATAAGACCAGCTGATATTGATCCAGACGAGAAAACGCCACTTATCGTTGCCGCAATGAGCGATATTCCTAATAAAATGCAAGTACTAAAAACCCTGCTTGATCTAGGTGCTAATCCGAATAAAACTTTTATAGCAATAAAAGCTGTGACAAGGAATAAAGATTACTTTGCAAGGAAGCCTTTATTGATCGAGTTGTGCAGTACAAAAAATAATTTAGAACTTATTAAACTAATTTTTGAACATTCAAAACATGAAATAGATGTAAATGCCGAATTTGTTAATAATAAAAAATCGACAGATAATAGAACTGCCCTTGATGCTGCGGTAAGATTAAAGGACATAGATCTTATAAATTATTTGATTGAGAAAGATGGAAGATTAATAGGGTTTGATACATCTATGCATAAGGTTCAATCTCTTAAACCTGCTCTTAATTGTGCTGTTCCTGGCTGCCGAATTACAGAAGTGATTGAAGAACAATTTGCTTCTCAGTTAAAGCCTAATTTTATTATGGCTTGCGTTTCAGATGGTCAGCGTAAGCTATTAAATTGGATTGCAGAAAAAGCGTCTAAAGAAGAACTAAATAAAGCCTTGTGTTTAGGCGCGGCGATATATGATGTTAAATTAGTAAGGTGGGCAATTGAAGCTGGAGCGGATGTCAATGCTGTTGCAAAACTAGACTTTATTACAGATCGACATACAAAGGCACTAGAAAATACGCCACTTAATTATGCTCTTAGTGTTGAAGGATATACATCATATTTTCATGTAAATAAAGAAAACCAATTTGAAGTCATAAAAATTTTGGTTGATAAAGGAGCTAATGTAAACGCTGTTGATTCTGAGGGTAGGTCTCCTCTTATTATTTTGGCTTCTGCCGTTTCATATCTCTACAAAGATAAAAATAGTGTTGCAAAATTATTAATTGAAAATGGAGCAAATGTTAACGCTAAAGACAAATACGGAAATACCGCAATAAGC
>JAJONM010000026.1 GCA_021323415.1 Rickettsiaceae bacterium | reverse complement strand
CAATATCTGCAACCAACGCCAAAACACGCTCCCGTGATGCGCTTCGTAACTCCTGACGAATTCAAATTTTACGAACGCATGGGACGCGCTAAAGGTTTCTTAAATATATCCGCGTCACCGCTTACCCGTTCATCTTATCATGCTGGTGAAGATTTTGAAAAGCTGCGCGAGGCTAGAACGAAAAAACTTGCGGTGAAAGTCTCTTAGTTATAATTGATGACCAGCACTTTTTTCTTTCCTTACTTCTTCTACTGCTGCCCAGTTTTTTTCTACTTGATTAAAATAAACCTTCTCAACATGTGATAAATTATGCTTTTCGTTTTTTGGTTTTGATGTAACATATGATGTTATTTTCATTTTTAGTTCATCAGATAAATTTTCAAATAAGCTTCCTTCTGCATATAGTGCCCCATTTTTATTTGTCTTAGCAAGTGGGGTTATATCAATTAATGCAGTAGCCTGTCTAAAGGTCATATCTCTTGTAAACAATAGATCACTTAATATTGTTGCTCTTTCTAACATTTCTTTGCTTGCGTTAGGACAATTTTCTTCAGAGTATGTACCAGAGTGTATAGCGTAAGCTAATATTGTTAATCTTGCTGCTTCTCGATTGTTTGGAAATGTCCATTGAAAAGGAGTTCTGCCAATAAGGTCTTTTATTGTAATATCAGAACCTGCTTTACATAATAACCGAATCATTTCTGTAGGAGCTGCTTGAGCAGCAACATGGAGAGCTGTACTTCTCGCAGCATAATGAAGAATATTAGGTGATGCGCCATTATCTAGTAAGAATTTAACTCTGTTTATTACTTGGGAGTTTTCTCTCCCGTAACTCCCGTTTCCTGCCTGATGTAAGGCGGTCCACCCAGTTGGTGCATAATTTATATCCGCTCCATTATCTAACAGAAATTGCATAATATCTATGTTTTTTGCCCAAGTCAGAGGGCTAATATCGCCAATATCAATTTTTGCCCCAACTTCTACAAGTCTTTGCACCACTCCGAGAGAATTTTCTGCGGCTTTGACTAAAACACCTTCATTATGGAATTCTGTGTGATGTATATCTGCTCCTGCTTCCAGATATTTATTTAGCAAACCTAAACTGCACTTATGTAAGTGAAAAAAGAATGCAGAAGTATCCCAATTGCTCATTCTTATATTGGGATTTGCTCCATTTTCAAGCAGTAGGATTTGCGCTTCTTCGCTTTTGCAGTAAAATAAAGATGGTGATTCTTTTGCAGTAGCGTCATTTATTAATTTTGCTGCATCCAGACAAGTATTTATAATCTTTTGTACTTCAGAAAGGCTATTCTTTTTCAGAGCTTTAATAAGTTTTTGACGAGACATTTATTACCTTTATTAGGTTGTAGCAATATGGTAACAAAATTGCCGAAAAGTGTCAATATATCAATAAGTTGCAATGTCATCGCTTAAATCAACCAGAGTGAGAACAAGTTTCCAAAGCTTGCTTTGCATGATTTAGCTGCGGGCTCCAAAATCACATCTGCATCGCCACTTACCCGCTCTTCTTACCACGCCGGTGAAGACTTTGAAAAGCTTCGGGAGCAAGGGCTAAAAAACTTGCTACACAAAGCTAATAATAACTAGTTCATCTATTATCGTAAACTAACCTAATTAATAATAAACTGATTCTTTGTTGATAAAGAAGGAGGGCATGATATAAAGTTAGACCCAGATGAAAAAAAAATATTTAAGCAACTTTTTGAAGAGAAGGATCTACTGAAAGTTCTTACAGATACTAGTGCTATGCTTTCACAATTAAAAAATAAAAATCCTCTCAAATTTGTAAAGCTATTTAATTTAATGAAAGAGCAAATAGGCGTGCCAGACGATTTGAAATTTCTCTTAGATCGTCCTGACTATATGGCCGTTACAAAAATAGTTTGTTTCGCTATGACAAAAGCTGAAAAAAATATTAAGCAAGATAATGATGTAAAAGGTTTGAAGGATTCATTAAATAGCAGAAAAAAACAAGTAGTTGTATTCTCTCAACTAACCAGTGGCATAATGAAAAGTTTAGATAGAGATAATGTAGGTGCCTTACATGACGTTGTTTCTAATGCAAATGGCCATCTAACAGCATATGAGGATGTAGATTCAAAAATTAAGCAATTATTAGAAACAGAGATACAGGCCGGAAGAGAGGTAAGTATACAAAAATCATCTCTTCCGCTTGCATCTGTTGCTGTGCTCTCAGCGATTGTAAATAATACGTCTGTTATTTTAGGTGCTTGTGAGAATTTTTTACCGGTTTTTACAACTAAAAAAGGGCATGTTAGTATTAGTAATATATCGGATGATAACCTGCTGGAAGTAATTAATCATATAACACCAGTTGTTTTACAAAGCATATCCCAGTTAAAAGAAAATCCTAATTATGCAGAATTTGTAAGGCAGCAATCTCATGGTATAGAAAAATAAAGATGGGTGAAGTTTGCGTATTAGTATATTGGCATATTAGTTTTTTACTAATATGCTAATACGCTAAACTAATGCGCTAGGAATATGCCGTCCCACTACATCGAAAAAATTATGCCCTATTCGCCCAAGCAGTTATATGACTTGGTGGCGGATATTGAAAGCTACCCGAAGTTTATCCCATGGTGTGAAGGCGCTAGAGTATACCAAAGGGAAGGGGATACTATCCTGGCAGATTTGATAATCCACTTCCGCGGCATTACTGGCAAGTATACCTCGCGCGTGTTGCTGGATGAGCAAGAGAAGGAAATAACTGTTGAGCTGGCGCAGGGACCATTTCATCATTTGCATCAGGGATGGAAATTTACAAAAACTCCTGATGGCACTCGCGTTGAGTTTGATATTGATTTTAAAATACGCAATTTTGTAATCGAGAAGCTTGCCGATATTATGTTCGACGAAGCATGTGGCAGAATGATGCGGGCATTTGAAGATAGGGCAAGAGCGATTTATAATGTGGAATGTTAATATATATCGCAAGACGGGGTTTCCAACCCCTTCTTAACATTCATGTCCACTTAAATGAATATGAGGAATGGGTTGCAAACCAACTCCTGCAAAGAACTACGCAGAAAACTCTAAACTTTTATTTTCTGTCTGTGAAATAACAGATTCACCATCCATACGCCTTAAAACAAAATCGAGCGCTGCTTCAACTGTCTGCTGGCGGATAGAACTTCTATCGCCTTTGAACACATGATGTGCGTAAATAGTATTCTGGTCTTTATATGCACAAGCAATAAATACTGTTCCAACTGGTTTTGTTTCAGTGCCGCCGTCTGGCCCTGCAACGCCAGTTATTGAAATACCAATTTGCGCTTTTGACATTAGCAAAGTGCCTTCTGCCATGGCAATGGCAGTCTCCCGGCTTACTGCACCGAACTCATCAATAAAGAATGTAGGTACAGTTAAGAGTTCGATTTTAGATTCGTTAGAGTAAGTAACAAAGCCACGCTCAAATACTTCAGAGGAGCCTGGTATTTCGGTAAGTGCTACTGAAAGCAACCCACCTGTGCATGATTCTGCAGTTGATATCTTTAATTTTTTATTGCGTAAAGCCTTTAAAAGTTGTTCAGATTTCTTTGTAATTACTGAAGAAAACATATCTATCCTACATTGATATTAATAGTCCTATTCCGTATAGAACGATCACTGCATACATTGCCGCAAACAAATCGTCAAACATTACTCCAAATCCACCCTTAATATTTTTATCGCATTGGCGGATTGGCCACGGTTTCCAGATGTCAAACAGGCGGAATAATGCAAAGCAAACCAGATATGCAGGCATAGCTGTTAATAAATATGGAAACAATACTTGCGGATTTGAAAATAAAGCAGTTACATCAGCAATGCTTGCTGTTTTGGGTGATTCTGCCGTTCCGTATAAAATTTCAAATATTCCGAGGGCCGGGGCTATAGTAATGAATGCTGCAAAAAATACCAGCATCTGCCCAACAACTTCATCAATTACAACTTCTTTTGGGTCGTGCCTGCCGGTGTGCCGCATATATACATTGGTTGCCCATGTGCCGATGATAAGCAGTATAGTGGTGCATAGCAGGAACAAATTAGCAAATGTGCTTTCACTGCTGGCAAATGCTAATAGGTAATGAGACAAAATAAAAAGCGGGAAGGTAAACAAACTTCCCCACGTGCCAGGCGCAAAAGGGATTTTTCCAATGCCGAACCATGTGGAGATTAGGAAGGCTGGGTGGTAGAATTTTATGTCTTGAGGTTGTTGTTCTGTCATGTTGTTCCTTTTAATTATTAGAACCTTAGAATGTTAGAACCTGAGCCGGACGGGGTTTGTAACCCCGTCCGCACATTCATGTCAAATAAATTTAAGGACATGAACATGGGGGAGTGGGTTACACACCCATTCCCTTCAGGTAAAAAATTTTGTTATACCGTTACACTAGCAATTGCCTGCGCCGCTATCCCCTCACCCCTACCAGTAAACCCAAGTCCCTCAGTAGTTGTAGCTTTCACACTTACACGCGAATTTTCAATGCCTAATATCTCAGCCAGCTTTGCCGCCATCACTTTTTTATATGCCATAAGTTTTGGTTTTTCGCAGATTATAGTAACATCAACATTAACTATCTTACCATTCTTTTTATGAACTAAATCACGTGCATGTTCGAGAAACATTTTAGAATCAGCGCCTTTCCATTTTGGATCAGATGGAGGAAAGTGATCACCAATATCACCTTGGGCAATCGCACCTAAAATTGCATCCACAACCGAATGGATTCCAACATCAGCATCTGAATGTCCCTCTAAACTCATGTCATGTGGAACTTCAACTCCACAAATTATAATTTTGTTATTGGGTGATTTTGCCGCGCAGAATTTATGCACATCAAAACCAGTGCCTGTGCGTGTTTCTACAAGCTCCACCCCCCGTGTGGAGTTTGTGTTATCTGTCATCATTCTTTCCGCCCGAATAAAATCTTCTTCTGTAGTTATCTTAAAATTTTCCTGACTGCCAGGAACTATTGCAACTTCTAAACCCAAATGCTCATAAATTGCTGCATCATCAGTGAAAGATTGCCCGGCAACTTTTTTATGCGCCGCCAAAATATCCCTATACAAAAACCCTTGCGGAGTTTGCGCCCGCATTAAACTTTCCCTTCCTACAGTAGCTACAATCTTCCCGCCATCGGTTTTTTTAAGCGTGTCTTCAACGGCTATTGCAGGTATTGCTGCATTGTGTTTTAGCACTTGGCTTATTATATCATCAGATACAAACGGCCTTGCCGCATCATGTATCAACACTTTTTGAGGTGAAAATTCTAGCAGGCTTTCCAGCCCCAAACGGACAGAATCCTGCCTTGTAACCCCACCTGCAATAGGAGGCAAAATATCCAGACCTGCCACGGCTTTCTGGTATAAATCATCGTCCGCCGGGTTATAAGCCACCCGCACAGCATCTATTTTAGGGTGCTCCAAAAACGCCAATACACTACGACGTAAAATAGCAATCCCGCCCAAATCCAGGTATTGCTTAGGTATGGCGCCACCAACTCTTTGGCCAGAACCGGCGGCTACGATTAAAGCGATAGTGTTATAGGGCTGTTGCACAGTGTCTCATTTTAGTGTATGTTGCTGGCTGTTTTTATAAGCTATAAAAGCTGAAAGATAAAGAACTTTGGCAAAACGCTCCGTCATTGCGATGAGCCGAACGCAGTAAGTGCGAGGAAGCAATCCAACCTTAAAAAGATGGATTGCCGCGTCGGGCTCACGAAGAGTTCGTCTCCTCGCAATGACGACTTGGAGCAGGAATGGGTTTGTAACCCATTCCTGCACTAGGTCGGAATATGAGATTAATATAAGGAAACTATGTCCATAAAAATAGGCAATTTCGAACTAAAAGACCCGGTTATCCTCGCCCCGATGTCGGGTGTGACGGATAAGCCTTTCCGCCATTTAGTCAAAAGCTTTGGCGCTGGGCTGATGGTGTCTGAGATGGTAGCTTGTCAAGCTATGATTAGGCAGACACGCGAAAGCCTGCTCAAATGTGAAATGTCTGAAATTGAGGATATGACTTCGGTGCAACTGGCAGGTAACGAGCCGCAAATTATGGCCGAGGCCGCAAAACTAAACGAAGATATGGGCGCGAAAATTATCGATTTAAACTATGGCTGTCCGGTTAAAAAAGTGACCAACGGTTATGCCGGTTCAGCTCTAATGAAGGACGAATGCAAAGCAATAGCGATTTTAGAGGCGGTGGTAGATGCCGTAAAAGTGCCAGTGACGCTAAAAATGCGTACCGGTTGGGACCATGATAACCGCAACGCACCAAAACTTGCCAAAGCCGCTGAAGAAATCGGCATCAAGATGATAGTGATTCATGGGCGCACTCGCTGCCAGATGTATAAAGGCCACGCCGACTGGAAATTCGTTTCACAGGTAAAAGAAGCGGTAAAAATCCCCGTAATCGTAAATGGCGATATTAACACCTTTGAAGATGTTGACCAGGCACTGCTTGATTCAAAATGCGATGGCGTAATGATAGGCCGCGGCAGCTACGGTAAACCGTGGATTATCAACCAGTTCGCCCATTACCTTAAAACCGGCGAAAAACTGCGCGACCCTGACTTAGAAATACAGATGCAAGTGGTGCTTGACCATTTTGATTCCATGCTTGAGCATTATGATACGATAGCTGGCGTGCGTCTATTCCGTAAGCATATCGGCTGGTACAGCACTGGCCTCCATAATTCAGCAGAATTTAGGAATGCCGTGAATAACGAACATGATCCAAAAATAGTGCGAGGGATGATAGAAGAGTTTTATACGCGCATCTTAAGTGGAAATTTTAATGGAAATTTAATGGCTGCTTAATGTAATTTTAAGGGGAAATGTAAGATTTTACATTTTGAATTAATTTCAAGAGCCGTCATCCTGGAAGCTATATTTTGTTAGCCGATAGGCGTTACAAAATAAGCTATCAAGGATCCGTGTATTCTTATTAAAAAAGACCAAGGGGAATTATCACAGTCAAACTGGCAACTTTTAAAAAGGAAAACAAAATGAAAAAATACTTAGCTATCATCGCATTACTAACCTCTACAGCATGTGTACCTGTTGCAATTGGCGCGGCGGGTGCTGGTGGCTATTATGCAGCAAAAGATACTCGCGATGTAAGAACTATAGCCAGCGATGCTACAATCACAGCTGAAATAAATGCAAAATATGTACGTGATGATTTAGTAAGCGTGGTTAATATCGATGTTGATACAAGAAATGGTGAAGTAATGCTAATAGGCAGCGTAAATAGCGAGGCAGCAAAATCTCGAGCTATTGGTATAGCGGAAGCCACAAAAGGTGTTGTTTCAGTTAATGCGGAACATTTGAAGGTGGTTGAGTAATTATAAAGTGGGGCGGGATCCCCGTCCCCACTACATTATTTTCCTAATTCCTTTCCTAAACCAAATTCTTTTTCTGCTATAATTTTCTGAGTCCTTGTTATGGTATCTGAGTTATATAGCGAATCTATCGATGTTTTTGCAATCTCATTAAAATTAGGATTGGTCATTTTTGCTTTAAAAGTAGAAGTATTATTCTCCCTATTATAGGATATATTATCTCCTGTTAGATCTGGGAATTTATCAATTATTTTGTCAAAAAAACCTTCTGCAATAACTTTATCACCAAATTCTTTTTGAGCAGCTTTGGCATCTTTTAGCTCGGATTTTTTAAACTTAAGCGCAATAGTTAAATCATTTTCATTAAGATTAATTTTTAAGTTGGAAATAAACTGAGTTTCATTGAAACTGACGCTTTTTTCTATTTCATTAGATTTACAAAATTTATTTACTAAAGCATTTTTTTCATTACTATTTATTAATCCGTATTCTTCTAAAGATTCGACTGAAATGCTTAAAATTTCATTTGCAGAGAGTTTATCATTAGAATTAAATGTAGCACTATAAAAAACATTTGAATCTTTTGCGTCAGCTTGAACGTCTGTTGCTGTGCTACCTAATAACTCCTGTAAATTCCTGACTAGTATCTCGTTAAAACCTTCATAAAAATCTTCATCCCTAACTTCACCATCATTTGGGTATGTGCAATGCTTAAATGTTACAGATACTTTGACTTTATCATCAACTTTAATGCTTAAATCTTGTAAATAATCGTTGTCTGAAAATGTATAATTAATTTCTTTGCTCATGTACTTTCCATTAAAAGGTTAAAAAATAATATATATGTTAACTATTATTATATTTAACAAAAGTAAAGAAGTTGCTTTTTCCTTACTAATAAACTACTAACATTGTATGAAAAATTTAGCCAAAAAGAGTAACTTATTGTCACTCACTCATTTTTATATGTGGTTGAGAAGAAATAGCAATGCGCGCAATTTAGCTGTAGTTTTTGCTATTGCGAGTTTCATTTCGGTTGTTGCTACATATTTCGTTATCACTCAAAATGAGAGCCCACTTGCGGCAAATCCTACCATAGTGCTTGGATTTATTGTTATAGATTTGATATTCCTTTTAGCCTTGGTTGCAGTTATAGCCAAGCGGGCTGTGCGCCTCATTATCGAACGACGCAAAGGTTCAGTCGGTTCCCGTTTGCAAACCAGAATTGTACTCATGTTCTCGCTGGTTGCCGTAATACCATCGATTATTATGGCGGTGTTTTCTCTGGTGTTTTTCAGTTACGGTATCCAATCATGGTTTGATAAAAAAGTAAGCACCGCAATTGATGAATCAGTAGAAATTGCAAGGCTTTATCTTGAAGAACATAAAAAGATTATTGGTGCTGATATTGTAGGTATGGCAGGTGATTTAAACCGCGACGCTTATAATATCCGCCAGGACCCATCTTCACTTAATAAAAAACTGGCGATATTGGCGGGTATAAGGAAATTACCTGAAGCGATTATTTTCCAAAATAATGGTAGTGGGCTTAAAGCAATTTTAGGTAGGACAAGCCTTAGCTTTTCTCTTGAAATGATACTTGAGGAAATGTCCTATGATACATTTAATCGCGCAAGGGAAGGTGAGCTTGTAATCATCACCAACGAAAATGATGACCGGGTAATTGCATTATTACGTTTAGAGAGCTTTTTAGACACTTATCTTTTAGTTGGACGGTTTGTTGATAACAAAATTATTAACCATATCGAAATGACTGAAGGTGCGGCAAATGAATACGTAAAGCTAAAATCGGATATGTCCAGCCTGCAAATTAAGTTCTTTATAATATTCTTGATTGTTGCGCTGCTATTGCTTCTGGCGGTGGTTTGGGTCGGGTTTGTATTTGCGGTTGCGATGGTTGATCCGGTAAAAGGGCTTATTTCTGCTACAGAAAAAATTAAGGAAGGCGACTTTTCAGTGCGTGTGTCAGAAGGCCATGATAATGATGAAGTATCAACGCTAGGCCGTGCATTTAACCGTATGGCAAAGCAGCTTGAACAGCAAAGAAAAGAACTGATAGCCGCGCAAAGACGCTCAGCCTGGTCTGATGTGGCAAGACGTATTGCCCATGAAATTAAAAACCCTCTTACCCCCATTCAGCTTGCCTCAGATAGGCTGAAAAAGAAATACTCTGACAGTATAGAAGATAAAGAATTATTCCTAAAATACATCGATACAATTTCGCGTAATATAAGCTCTATCGGTAATATGGTTGAGGAGTTTGTCAGTTTCGCCCGCATACCGACTCCTGTATTTAGCAATAATGATATATGTGAATTGGTCCGCGAGGTTATTTTTTCACGTGAAGAAGGTAACCCAGACATAACTATTGATTACCAGATACCTGAAGAAAAAATTACATTAAATTGTGATGAAAACCAAATATCACGGGTTATGACCAACCTTCTAAAAAATGCTGAAGAATCAATAGAAGAAAATTTAGAAAACAAAAATATTGAGCACGGCTTAATAAAAGTGATTGTTTATCAGGATGAAAATAAATGTATCATTGATATAACAGATAATGGTAAAGGTTTTGCTGAAAATATCTTAGAGCACATTACCGAACCATATGTAACTACGAAAAGCAAGGGCACCGGACTGGGCTTAGCTATAGTTAACAAAATTATTGAGGATCATAACGGGCAGATAACATTCTCTAATGTAGAAGGGGGAGCTTGCGTTTCTCTTCGTTTTCCTTTAAATACGTAGAGTAAGTGGGTCTAGAGGAAAATTCATGTCACTTGATGTTTTGGTAGTAGACGACGAAGCCGACATTAGGGATCTTATATCCGATATCCTAAAAGATGAAGGGTATATGCCACGCGTTGCAAGTGATAGCAAAACTGCTATTGAAGCAATTAATCAACGCGTTCCCTCAGCTATGGTTCTGGATATTTGGCTGCAAGGCAGCGAAATGGATGGTATTGGCATACTGGAAACCATCAAAAGTAAGTATCCTAACCTTCCTGTTATTATGATTAGCGGCCATGGTAATATAGAAACCGCAATTAATTCCATAAAACTCGGTGCTTATGATTATATTGAAAAGCCTTTTAAGGAAGATAGGCTGTTGCGTCTGGTAAAGCGTGCAATCGAGACGGCATCTTTGAAGGATGAAAACCACCAGCTAAAAACCCGTGGTATAGTTGAAACGAAGTTAATAGGAAAATCGCCAGCTATAACTACACTCAAAAACATTATAGAAAAAGTTGCAGCAACTGAAAGCCGCGTAATGATTTCCGGTGCGGCAGGAAGTGGTAAAGAAGTTGTCGCAAGAATAATCCATCAAAAATCCAACCGTAAGAATAGCCCATTTGTTATTCTAAATGCAGCAAGTATTTCTCCTGAAAGGGTGGAGGAGGAGCTATTTGGTACGGAAGATCATATGTTTGCCGGAAAAACTGAAGAAAGAAAAATAGGTACATTTGAGAAAGCGCACGGTGGCACATTATACCTCGATGAAATTTCAGATATGCCGTTAGGAGTGCAGGCTAAGGTGCTGAAAATACTTCAGGAAAATAGTTTTGAAAGGGTTGGTGGTACACATAGCATAAAAGTAGATGTAAGGGTGATTGCCTCAACTAACAAAGATTTACAAAAAGAGATTGAGGCCGGGCGTTTACGCGAGGATTTATATTACCGCTTGAATGTTGTGCCGATAAAGGTTCCAGCGTTATCTGAACGTAGTGGTGACTTGGTTTACCTGACCAATTATTTTATTACGCGTTGTGCTGAAATGTTGGGTGTTGTACCACGAAAAATAACTGATAATGCCATGGCCGCGATGGAAGTTTATAACTGGCCTGGAAATATAAGGCAGCTCAAAAATGTTATCGAGTGGTTGTTGATTATGGCTCCTGAAGACCCTAATGAGCCAATCCGCTCTGAGATGCTGCCGCCTGAAATTTTAAACGGTAGCCCATTATCTGGTTCTACCAGTATCAGCTCCGAAATTTTAGGCTTACCACTCCGCTCTGCCCGCGAGCTATTTGAAAAGCAATACTTGCTTGCGCAGCTTAAACGTTTTGGTGGAAATGTTTCCCGTACAGCAAGTTTTGTAGGGATGGAAAGGTCTGCATTCCATCGAAAAATCAAGAGTTTGGGTGTAAATACTAACGAAGAAAATAACATTGGCGAAAATATATGAAAATTATAATCTGTGGTGCCGGGCTGGTAGGTTCGTCAATTGCCAGACAATTATCAATGGAAGGAAACGATGTAACGGTCATAGACCAATCGCCAGAGTTAATCCAGAATATTAACGATACTCTTGATGTTAGGGCGCATGTTGGGTTTGCATCGCATCCAACAGTGCTGGAGGCTGCTGGCGCTGAAACTGCCGATATGATAATCGCTGTTACTTTATCAGACGAAATTAATATGGTGGTATGTCAGGTTGCCAATTCATTATTTAATATCCCGACAAAAATTGCCCGCATAAGAAACCAAAATTACCTGAAGCCGGAATGGAGTAATTTATACCGTCAGGACCACCTGCCGATTGATTTTATCATATCACCCGAAATCGAAGTTGCCCGCGCTGTAATTAACCGGCTTCATGTCCCTGGTGCTTTGGATACAATCCCATTCCTCAATGGTCAGGTGAAAGTGATAGGAACGCGTTGCACGCTTGATTGCCCTATGATTAATATGCCGCTTGGGCGGGTACAAAGAAAGTTGCTTGAAGCCAATGTCTCAATTCTTGGATTGCTTAGAGGTGATGATTTTCTTGTTTTGGATGAAGGCGTTGATTTGCGCGAAGATGACGAGTTATACTTTGTTTGCGATACCAAGAACGTACAGAAAGCCATGGCAATATTTGGCCATGAAGAACGCGAAGCAAGGCGTGTGCTAATTATCGGTGGCGGTAATGTTGGGCTGTTCCTGGCGGAGCTATTGGAAAAAGAAGACACTGATATCAAAATAAAAATGATAGAAGTAGATAGGGCTCGCGCTGAATATATAGCAGATAAGTTGGAGAACACTACTGTGATTAACGGTAGCGCTCTTTCGCAGGAAATTTTGGAAGAGGCCAATGTTGCCACCTCCGAAACCGTAATTGCAGTATCTAATGATGATGAAGTCAATATTCTTTCGTCATTACTTGCAAAACGGTTTGGCTGCCAACGTGTAGTTACGCTGGTAAATAATGCGTCATCTTATTCACCGCTTACATCATCACTTGGTATCGATGTTGCAATTAACCCAAGGGAAATTACGGTTTCCAGTATCCTGCAACATATCAGAAAGGGACGCATTGTTGCGGTTCATTCAATTTGCAAAGGCAAAGCCGAGCTTATTGAGGCTGAGGCAGTGGAAGCATCATCAGTAGTTGGCAAGCGTATGGAAGATTTGGCATTGCCAAGTGGCATCGTAATCGGTGCTATTGTGCGCGATGGCGAAGTAACCATCCCTGACGAAGACACGGTAATAAAACCCGGCGACAGGATAATAATCCTCAGCCTCGCCAATATGGTAAGCAAGGTTGAGAAAGTGTTCTCGGTTAAGTTTGAGTTCTTTTAAAATAGTTTAGGACCCCGCAATAAATGCGGGGCGACATTTTGTGTGTATAATAACTTTCTGTGGTCATATCCGCCGGCTGTCACCCCGCTTTATTCCAGTAATTACTTTCCTATAACAATCTCTTCTAATTCCGCTGAACTAGAAGACTCAGAACTCTCTCTAACTAATTGAGTAAATCCTTCATTACTTGAAGAACGTGAACGGCCACCAACTTTCTCTACAAAAGTGAGATTAGTTTCTGGATTAGCGTTTTGGTAAACTTCAGGATTTCTACCAAGCCAGTTATTAACTGCATCTTTTGCTGAGTTCCATGTGTCAGAAGCAGTAGCCACTTTATTAGAAAACCAGGCAGCTCCTCTGCCATCAAAATGATCACGGTCTATCTGTCGTGCTTTCACTAATCCTATTACTAAACCTGCTGTAAATATTGAGACCCCCGCGCTGATTAAAGTAATATCAGTTATAGATAATCCAGATGGACTTTTAGGTTCAGATGCTTGGAATGGGAATGATCCATTAGAAGGTGTACTAGCTGGGACAGGAAACAAATTAGATGGAGACTTTTCCGCTTCAATTGTTGAAGACGTTGTAGAATAGCTCGTCGGTGACAAAGCATAAGATGTCGAATTAATGAGTGAAGGAATATTAGCAGGTGGAATAACCTGCACAGAAGTAGATACCACTTCAGGAGATGGCGTTGTTACATAAGAAGATGAGACAGCTTCTAAAGGTGACGGTATTTGAGTAGTAGAAGACGGAGTATAATATGGAGAATTAATTGGCGATGGAGCTGAACTTGGCGAGCTAGCTTGAACCGAAGAAGATAATACTTCAGGAGATGGTGTAGTTACATTAGAAGGTGATATAGCTGCCAAAGGTGATGATGGTGTTTCAGACTTTGCAAATGACATAGTTCCCTGACTCCAACCACTAATATGCTCTTGCAGCTTAGGATTCTGTAAACTTGTTTCTATAGATTGTACAAAAGGAGTTAGTTCCGTTATGGAAGTGCCATTGCTAACTACGCTTAATTTAAAATAAGCTTGTTTACAATTATTATAGCTATATATAGGAATATAAACGTTTTCTTTCATAGCTTTCATTAAGTCAGCCATCGATTTAGCATCTCGCGCACCTTTTAGTTCGGAACCGATAGCTGGACCACTAGGCCAACGATACTCATAAGGTTTATTTGTTGTATTTAATATGTAATTTATTGTAGGAGAGTTTTGATTTTCCCTATCTACTGAATTTGTAATGCAATTTAAAGTGTCGCTTTCACATCCTAAATTTATATATAAATCACTAGCCAAATTAGTAAGTATATTTTTCATAGGCTCAGTGTATAAATATTGTGTATGGACTGCTTTTGGCATAGAATTATTCTGGAAATTTAACGAAGTACTGCATTCTGAAAATTGTAGTGATACTCTGGCTACAGCATTATTATAATGAAAATATAAATAAGGATAATTCGTTGGAACCAAATACAGAGTCATTTCATCTGCATTATGATTACCAAGAAATTCTTGTACTGGGCTGTTAAAAATATAATTTGTTGCGTTAAATCCTTGTGCAGTACCAGGTGTTGTTTCAGGTGTAAAACTTGGTGATTTTTCATTAGACATTTTTATTCCTCTGTTTCTTTAATGCTTAGACGGTTTATATAACATATTCTTGGTGTTTAATCTATTTGAAAATCAATTGCTTATGGTCCTGTAGTTAGTTTTCATCTGAGGATTGTAAAGCGGCAAATAAAAGCAATTTATGGACTTATTAAAGTATTGGCGTATTAGCAATTTACAATATGCTAATACGCCAATATGCTGATACGCTAACTAACCAATACGCTATTAATATGACCAGAATCTCCTATATAAACGGCAACTTCCTCCCCCACGAAGAAGCAAAAATTCACATGGAAGACCGCGGCTATGTTTTCTCCGATGGCGTATACGAAGTCGCTCTCATAAAAAACGGCGTGTTTATCGATTGGCAGGAACACTGCGAGCGGCTGCAATATTCGCTTGATGGTCTGCGTATTGAATTTAAAGTCTCCGCTGTAGAACTGGAAAAAACTGTGCGCGAATTGCTTGCCAAAAACAATATGCAGGAAGCAGTTTTATACTTACAAATCACTCGTGGAGTTGCCAAGCGCGACCATCAATTTCCAAGCCCACCCCCTAAACCTGCTGTTGCAATGATGCTATCACCATTTAACCCGCCACCGGCAGAACAATATGCAAGCGGCATAAAAGCCATAACTTTGCCAGATCTACGCTGGAAACGCCGTGACTATAAAACCATTTCACTTCTTCCAAATACCCTTGCAAAACAGCAAGCGGTAGAAGCAGGCGCTGGGGAAGCAATCCTTATCGAAGAGGATGGTTGTATCACTGAAGGCAGCGCTACCAATTTTTTCATCGTCGATAAAGCCGGCAATGTTCGCACCCACCCGATTTCGCATAGAATTTTGGGTGGCATAACACGGATGGGTGTACTACAAGTTGCCCGTGCAAATGGCATCAATGTAATTGAAAAGCCTTTTGCTAAGGATGAATTATTTTCCGCAAGCGAAGCGTTTATAACCTCCACAACAAAACACATTTTGCCTGTGACCATGGTAGATGGTAAAAACATCGGTGATGGAAAAGTGGGGCCGGTTACAACGAAGTTGGTGGAGCTTTACAAACAGTATATAGCGCAGATTGTTGCTTGATGTAACGGTATAACAGTTTAACGGTGTAACAACATTTACTATTTTACTACTTCACCTTTATACTGTTATACTGTTATACTGTTATACTGTTATACTGTTACACCGTTACACTAGGAAACATGAAAAAACCAAAAGCAATTCTATTCGACTGGGATAACACCCTTGCCGACACATGGCCAACTATCCATGCCGCCCTCGAACAAACTTTTATCGAAATGGGACATAAACCTTGGACTTTAGATGAAACTAAAGAACGTGTGCACCGATCGCTCCGCGATTCGTTCCCTGAAATATTTGCCGATAGATGGCAGGAAGCTGGCGATAAATACATGAGTAATTTCAAGCGTATACACCTGCAAAATCTTACACCGCTTGAAGGTGCCCAGGAAGTTCTGCAAGCGCTTGCCGATACCGATATTTATGTCGCCCTCGTCAGCAATAAAACCGGTGAAAACCTACGCCTTGAAGTGGATCACATCGGCTGGAAAAGCTATTTCAAAAAAGTAATCGGTGCTAAAGATGCCGAGGAAGATAAGCCATCACCAAAGCCGGTGCTAATGGCGCTCGAAGGCAGCGGTATCGAACTTGGCCAGGACGTGTGGTTTGTAGGCGATAGCATTACAGATATGGAGTGCGCCCATAACTGCAAATGCGTACCGATATTCTACGGCGACCAGGATTTAACTTCTCCAAGATATGCTAACCACCAGCCGGTAAAGCATTTTAAACATCATGGTGAGTTGGTTGCGGTAATTCAAAATTTTTGTCACCCTGAGCGAAGCGAAACGTAGTATCGTGTAACGATGCGAAGTGAAGCGCAGTCGAAGGGTATGCTAGGAAAAGAACCTGTTGCATACCCTTCGACTCCGCTGCGTTACATTACGCTTGCGCTAAACTACACTTCACTCCGCTCAGGGTGACAACTCCTGGTTAATGGTTAGAGAATTAAAATGAAAAGTTATTATGTTTACATAATTGTTAGTAATAAAAATATTATGATGTATATAGGAGTAACAAACAATTTAGAAAGACGGACCTTTGAGCATAAAAGCAAACTTATAGATGGTTTTACTAAAAAATATAATATTACTAAGTTAGTATATTATGAAGAAACAAGCAGTATTGAATCTGCGATATTAAGAGAAAAGCAACTTAAGGGTTGGGTCAGAAGAAAGAAAAATAATCTAGTGGAAAAAATGAATCCTAAATGGTCAGATTTAAGTGAGAAGTGGTATCCGTAGGCTGTCACCCTGAGCGAAGTGGAGCGTGTTTAGCGCAGCTAAACTTTAAGCGAAACGCAGTCGAAGGGTATGCAAAAAGGAGTATGTTGCATACCCTTCGACTACTTCTCCGTTAAGTTTGCTACACTACACTCCGCTCAGGGTGACAACAACAGGAAAAACAACATGCAAGAACAACAACAAAAAACAATCATCATTCATCCTGAAATCAAAGCTCGCGATATTCCGGGGCAGCGTACAATAGAAAGCAAACTGGAAGAAGCAAAAGGCCTTGCACTTGCTATCAATCTTGATGTGGTTAAAGCTGAAGTTGCATACTTACAAAAAATTATCCCATCAACTCATCTTGGCAGTGGCAAGGTTGAGGAGATAAGGGACTTTGTTAAAGCTAACGAGATTGATTTAGCAATTATTGATTCGAACATTACGCCAATCCAGCAGCGTAATTTAGAAAAAGAATGGAACTGCAAAGTAATTGACCGAACTGCGCTTATCCTTGAAATATTTGGCGCGCGCGCTCATACAAAAGAAGGTTCCTTGCAGGTGGAGTTGGCTTTACTTGAGTATCAAAAATCCCGTTTGGTAAGGTCGTGGACGCACCTTGAACGCCAGCGTGGCGGTAGCGGTAAACTGGGCGGGCCTGGTGAGACACAGATTGAATCGGATAGACGTGCGCTCCGCGATGAGATTTCAAAAATAAAAAAACGCCTGCAGAAAGTTGTGCAAACCCGTGAGATACATAGAAAATCACGCCAGAAAATTCCTTATGAGGTGGTGGCGCTCGTAGGCTATACCAACGCGGGTAAATCCACATTGTTCAATAAGCTAACAGGCGCTGAAGTAATGGCTGAAGACATGCTCTTTGCCACACTTGATCCGACCATGCGTCTGATTAAACTTCCATCTGGTCGCAAGATTATCATGTCTGACACGGTGGGCTTTATTTCCGATTTGCCGACCGAACTTGTGGCGGCTTTCCGCGCTACGCTCGAAGAAGTGGTGGAAGCAAATATCATGATCCATGTGCGCGATATTGCAAATCAAGACACTGATGAACAGAAAAAGGACGTGCTTTCAGTTCTAAAAAATCTAGGGTTAGAGGCCCAGATGCATGAGAATATGATAGAGGTTTTAAACAAGGTTGATTTGCTTGACCCTGACCATTTGCAAGAAGCCAATGAACTTACCACAGGCCGCCAGAATGTGATTGCTGTATCAGCAGTAACTGGTCATGGTATTGATAATTTACTTGAAGTTATTGATAAAAAACTAGCAAAAGAAAACAAAATCACTGAAGTTACAATACCTTGTGCCAATGGCCAATTAATTGCCTGGGTGCATGCGAATGCTGAAATTATCAAGCAAAATCAAGAAGATAGTGTTATTCACTTCGAGCTTTCCTTAACAGAAGCTAATTTAGGCAGATTAAACAAGATGTTAATAAATTAATACTTGTTGAAAGTATTGTTCTTATCTGTTACAAACACCGAAAATAAAGAGGTGTTTATGTCTACAGAGAAATTTTACATTAAGCTAATCCAGATAAACGATGATGGCCAATTGCAATATATTTATGACCAGCAAAATTATTTAGCTAATTTTGGCAAAGTAGATGCGAGCGGTAAACTTGCTTGGGAAGAAGAGCCTGTAAATAATATCGTTGTTTCTGGGGTTAATGTTAATTTCGCATTAGGGGCGGTGGATAAAAAGGATTATAAGAATATAGATTTAGCTATATTCTTAGGTGACTTTACTAAAAGCGATGTAGTTAACGCTTTTGAAATGCAAAAATTGAATATAAGTCGCTATTGTCCTTCATTAGAGCATATATTGCTTACCACACGTAAAGTATCTCCAGAGTTTGAAAAAGAAAATCCACTTACTAGCTATGTGGGTGCAAATATGCAGCAAAAAGTTTTCAAAAAAGTTTGCGAGTTGGCATCGGGCAGTATGTCTAAAGAACAGGAAAAAGATTCTCCATCTATGCGCGTAAAAAATGTGGATGAATTAGCAAAACTTGTAAAAGAAACTCATGGGATTAATAAATCTACATTTAAAAATGAATTGAAAACCATTGTAAGTCCGCGTGTTAGTCCACGCTCTGGTAGGGATTGGAGGAGTGAAGTAACGGCAGAAGATGTTTCTAATGTTTTGACAAGAATAAGTCCTGAAAAAAGCCAGTCTGCAAATAGCTTTGTATTAAGAACTGCCAGTTCAGAATATAAAACTTTGACCAGAAGCAAAAGCTACGCAAATCTCACAAATAAAGGTGTAAGTAAAATGGCAAGCTCTGAAAGTTTGTCGTTTAGTTCACCACAGTAGCAATCGGGCTTTTATCATTTGTTATTTTAAATTTATTATCCAATTTATAATACAATAAACCCGATATCGCTCCAGCAATAACAAATAGTGCACTCTTTTCAGGTATGTCTAGCATTATCCATGCAAGTGTAGGAGATATCATTCCTGAAAGGATGTAATACTTTTTATCTTTTAGATTTGTTCTCTTGATTGTACATAAGCAAACAATAGGGATTATTGTACATGGTATTGCTAGCAAAATACCAAAAGGAAACATAGCAAGAGTGTATACTGTAAAATGAAAAATGATGTCTGCAATAGTTAAATGCTGAGAAGAAATTTCATCAAGTACATAGCCAATGGACAAACCCATTGAGCATATCAGAACTCCTACTAACATTGTTAGAATGTAGATTAAAGCGTGTTTTAGAATTACTTTTATAAAATACATAGATTAGCTGTATCAGTTAATAACACTTGCTGCCGGATCTAGCACACTATCAATATAGCGCCCCTGGAACAGGGATATGCCTATTGATTTGCCGTAATCAACTGCAGCCTGGTTATCGCAGTGGCACAGTATTACGCGGTTCGCCCCGCCATTTTTTACAGCTTCTGCAAGCTTGTCAGCTTTGTTGTCATTACTACCCATATCAGGGCGCCATTTTAATTTAGCCAAATCAAACCCAAGGGCTTTACGATCAATCTGTGCAAAGCTAACTTCGTCCAAACCATCCAGGCAAATGCGGTAGCCAAGTTTTTGTACGGCATCTTTCGCAGCCATGAATTTAGAAATATCCTCAAACACATCGGCAACCTGAATTTCAATAATCACAGATGACTTATGCTTTTGATCAATTACTGAATCTAATTCGGAAAATTCTTCACTAAATAATGTTTTTATATTTAAGTTCAGGCTGATAGGCGGGTAATGCGTAGTTGCTTTATCTTTTATTGCACCTATAAGCTTTTTATCAAGAGTTTCACTTAAGTGCTTGAATAATGTTCCGCTGCTTTTCAAATCAACATTAAGTGAGAATGATTTCTGTAAATGACCGATATTTGTATAAACTTCTTTAAAAAGTATCTTCGGTGCTTTGCCATTTACCATAGCGCAAATCGCCTGGCTGCGTAGCGCTGGGCTGATTTCAATATTTTGCAGCTCTGAAAGTATCTGCACCAGATATGTTGGTGAAAATATATGTAGTTTATTACGGTTGCCCGTTGGCGTTTCGATTTTATCTGTTTGCGTGTGCTCAGGTTCAGCAACTATTTCTTTGCCGGCTTTTTTCTGGCAAGCGGCAAAAAAATCACGCCACTGGAATTCCAAATCGTAAACAGTGCAGAAATCTTCATTCTCAAATCCATCATCGGTGTAGCCGAGTGGGTCATCCATAAACAGATAGCGCAACTGGAATATAGCTTTTTCAAGCAATGCGCGGTTAGCGCCATTATATAGCAATATAATGTCCCTATCATCAGTTACAAACGCAATGCTATCTAATACTTTAAATAAGTCGTTAAGGATATTAACAGCAATTTTTACTTGATATTCGCTGCGGAATTCTTCACGCAGGCGAGATAGGTGGTAATGAAGTGCGTAATACCCATCCGGCGTTCCACGCAGGCTGCTAACAATCTCCAGAAGCTTTGCTTCTGCACCTTTTGCAACTGTTTTCATTTAACTGGCCAAGTAAGATCTATCGA
This sequence comes from Rickettsiaceae bacterium, assembly GCA_021323415.1. Lineage (GTDB taxonomy): Bacteria > Pseudomonadota > Alphaproteobacteria > Rickettsiales > UBA6187 > JAJONM01. The sequence goes on along the minus strand of JAJONM010000026.1, from coordinate 1,816 downwards.
TAAGCAAATAATAGTGCTTTCTAAATTAAGTGCAATAGGCGCAGCATTTTTTTATGTGGATAAGCCAATAGCAATTGAAGCTCCACAAAATCGTCCTTCACGCTTTTTATACGGGTCTCCATCCAAGGACTGTGAAGAATAATGCACAGCCAGTTGAGGGAGGCCCCGCATCTCCGCTCCGCTACGTACGAGGTGTGGTACTTAAATTTCTACTAAACCTGTCCCAACGCAACCTTAGTTGCCGCAATGCTATTTTTAATCTGGTCAAATGATTTTTTATCGCCACCTTCTAATTTATGCTTAAGTGAAAAAATTCTCGCCAGCATATTTGTGAGTTTCATTGTGGTAGCAATTATATCTTGTTTATCATTGCATAAAGGTTTTTGTCCGGCCGGTGGTGTGGCATTGTTTTTAACTTCATCTTTAAGCCGATGGATCAGGTGGCTAACTACTTCGGATAGTGCTTCAATATCTTGTTTGAATTGGTTTATCATGTTATCACTCATTTTAACCTCCTCATTGTTGAAAATTGATAACCTTATAATACCACAAGTAGATATGCTTATGTAAGTGGGGGAGCAAAAAATATTTATTAGGCGGGAAGGTTGGTTTTTCTAAGAGTAGAGGATTTGTCAATAAGTAGGGAGAAAAATATTTATAGTACTAACTATCGTCGGGCGTCATCCTGGGCCGATAAAAAAGATTTTTACAATACGCAAAGCAAAAAAGCCGGATGAAATTAATCACCCGGCTTTTTTAATTATTTATGAAGCTTAGTTAATAGCTTTCACTCTTGCAGCTAAACGGCTGATTTTGCGTGATGCAGTGTTAAGCTTGTATAGGTTTTTAGTTACACCAGACATCATTTCAGACTGGGCTACACGTAGGGCTTCTTTTGCACCATCTTTATCACCACTTGCGATAGCAGTTTCAACTTTCTTTAAGAAAGTACGGATACCGCTGCGTTTATTTTGGTTGATAGCAGCACGTCTTGCGCTTTTACGAATGTCCTTTTTTGTAGCTGATGTATTTGCCATAATTAACCTTTAAATTTCTAAGAGCGGGTAAAATAGGGGGGAATTAGGTGGAAGTCAAGTAGAATTTAAAATCTGGAATCAAGAATCTGGAATCAGGTGCTTTTACCTTGATCCAGATTCTAGATTCTTGATTCTATTTACTTTTGCGCCTTTTCTTTCTTATCCGATTTCATCGCCTCAATTGCAGCAAAAGCCGCCATATTGAGGATTTCAGACACTGTTGAACCCATGCGGGCGATCTGTACCGGGCGCTCGAGTCCGATCAACATTGGCCCAATTACTGTTCCGCCACCTAGCTCTTGTAACAATTTAGAGCTGATATTGGCAGAATGCAGGGCTGGCATTACCAATACGTTGGCAGGGCCTGAAAGTCTGCAGAATGGGTATAATTTCATCAGTTCCGCGTTTAATGCCACATCTGGCCCCATTTCCCCGTCATATTCGAAATCAACATCGCAAGAGTCAAGAATTTCAACGGCTTCACGTATTTCGCATGAACGGTCACGCATCAGGCTACCAAAGTTAGAGAATGATAGCATCGCAACGCGTGGTTCATGTCCCATATTACGGGCTTCTTCAGCAGTCTGGATTGCGATATCAGCAAGCTCATCCGGAGTCGGTAGTTCATTAACTGTCGTATCGGAAATAAACACAGTGCGCCCTTTTGCAATCATCATTGAAAGTCCGAACACCATTTTGCCAGGTTTGTTATCAACTACTTTTAGAACATCTTCTAAGGAGTCATAGTAGTTACGTGTAAGACCAGTAACCATAGCATC
>JAJONM010000093.1 GCA_021323415.1 Rickettsiaceae bacterium | reverse complement strand
TCTTCTTCAGCTTGTGGATGACCACTTAATATCTTTTTATCGGATATCTCATCTAACCTTGCTTTCTTTTCAGCAGCCTTACTTCGTAAATCAGCCAATTTCTTATCTCCTGCCTCGTACTCATTTTTATCATAATGAGCATCGGTTTCTTTTAATACTTCAAAAGAATTAAGCATAAATGTTCTGCACTGGGATACAAAAACTACAGCATCTACTCCTTGTTGGTTACCAGTATTTGTACATTGTATTAGTGAGCTAATATTTGAAAAACCAGGAATTGCCTGAAGGTCTGCAATGTTATATATTTTTATTTGATCATTAGTTGATCTATTTCTCAATACCATTGGTTTGCCAGCACTCATAATAACCCCAAATTAAAATTTCGAGGAAAAACATACAGACCAGGATTAAAAAGTCATTTATTTTTTAACGATTATTACCTTCGGAATTAATAGCGGTATAAATAACAAACCTTCGAGGTGATTCTCTCGGGCTGTTACGGGGCGATCCTAATGAATTGTATTCTTTACGTTTATACTTTTCTGAATAACTACCTTCCATTCTTGGCGACAAATCCGCTTCTATTTTTTCTATCTGTTCTTTTATTTTGTTTATAGACGCAGAATATGGTCCTTCATCATTAGTGGCATTATACGAGCTTGCCGTTATGTAATTATTTAATGATACCGTAAGGTTGTTTATTTTTACTCTCGGGCTGTATTGTCCTTCCGCTAATTTTTCATAAACTTTTGCAAGAGCAACATAAGCCGTGTTATCACTAAGCTCGAAGTCTATAGATTTCTTATAAAATTCAACGGCTTTATCATATGAGCGAAGACTATTATAGCATTCTCCTATTCGAAAATATAATTTACTCTTTTTTTCTACATCATCTGTATTAATCACAGCTCGACTTAAAGCTATTACACCTTCTTCCCAATTGCCTCGTTTTTCACACTCATCAGCCCAGTTGTTTAAAAAAGAAAACTTTACTTCTTTCGACATTTCATAACCACAAGTTTGAGTTTTATTCTATTTCTCATTACAAAAATAAAATTATTTGCTAGATTAACCTTAATATGAAAAATAATACAACAAAAACAGAAGTAATTATAATCGGCGGCGGATTAACTGGCATGCTAATGGCCTGCGCCTTAGCACAAAAGCAAATATCCGTTGCTCTAATAGAATCGGAAGATTTGCAAAAGCTTAATGCTAAAGAATCTGATGGTCGCACCTCCGCTATTTCTTATGGCTCTGCCAAAATATTAGATCATGTAGGTATTTGGCATGAACTGCTCGAACATGCTGGCCCAATACTGGATATCAGGGTAACCGATGGCGAATCACCTCTCTTTGTTCATTATGACCATAAAATGGTTGGCGATGAGCCGATGGGGCATATAATAGAAAACCATTACATCCGCAAAGCGTTATACGAAAAAGCTGTGCAGCATAAAAATTTAACAATACTGGATAATACCCGTTATACATTAATAGATTACACTCCGTATAATGCTACAGTAACACTTGCAGATGGCAAAACAATTACTTCATCACTAGTAATTGCAGCTGATGGCAAAAATTCATCTGTAAGACAATCCGCAGGAATAAAAACTACTTCATGGGCATATAACCAACATGGCGTTGTCTGCACTGTCAAACATGAGAAAAGCCATCATGGAGTTGCGATAGAAAAATTCTTACCAACAGGACCTTTCGCAATTCTACCTATGCATGGCGATCACAACTCCTCACTTGTATGGACAGAAAAAAGCGAACTTGCACCACTCTTTATGAAAATGAATGATGCGGAATTCCAGGAGCATCTAGAATTACGCTTTGGAGGATACTTAGGTAAACTGGAAGTGATTGGCAAACGCTTCTCTTACCCTTTATCTCTTTGCTTAGCACAGCAATATACCAGCCAAAGACTGGCATTAATAGGAGATGCCGCACATGCAATCCACCCAATTGCGGGACAAGGATTTAACCTTGGGATTAGGGATATACCACCACTTGTATCTGCCATTTATGAAGCAAAAAATTTAGGTTTGGATATAGGCAGTAGCGGCGTATTATCTTCTTATGCAGAAAGCCGTAAATTAGATAATATAACTATGATTGCTATAACTGACCTGCTTACACGTCTATTTTCCAATAATATTCTCCCTATAAAACATGCCAGACGCCTTGGTATGGGAATAGTAAACAGGATTCCAGTATTGAAAAAATTGTTAATTAAGCATGCGATGGGAGATGCAGGGTATATTTAAGAACTAGGAATTTTTAATTAGCTTATAAAAAACCGTAAATGCCCATCTGCTAGTGTCACCCTGAATTTATTTCAGGGTCCAAATTTCAAAAAATTGTTTAATTTCATTTTATTGTTAGTCCTGCAATTAAATACCAATGACTTATTTGCATTGGTAACTAGACCCTGAAATAAATTCAGGGTGACGCTAGGATTAATGTCTCAGGATAAATTATCAAAAGCCCACTTCACCCCCCTTGAAAACCTGCAACTCCACCCCCATTTATTGCTAAATAAAAAAGGAGAAGGCCATGCCTGCAAAAAAACTAAAAACAGAAACCCATCAATTTGGTGCAGAGACTGGAAAAATCCTGCAATTGATGATTCATTCACTATACGCTAACAAGGATATTTTCCTGCGCGAGCTAATTTCAAATGCATCTGACGCATGCGATAAATTTCGCTACGAAGCCACAACAAACAAAGATTTACACGAAGACCCTAGTAACCTTGGCATTAAAATAATTGCAGACGAAAAGGCCAAAACTCTTACTATATCAGATAATGGAATCGGAATGAACCACGATGACCTGATCCAAAACCTTGGCACTATTGCCAGCTCAGGTACTCAAAAATTTTTAGAAGCCGCCAATAAAGATACGAAAGATGTAATACAATTAATAGGTCAGTTCGGCGTTGGTTTTTACTCATCTTTTATGGTGGCTGACGAAGTAACCGTAACATCACGTAAAGCTGGCGAAGATGCCGCCTGGATATGGAGCTCTAAAGCCGATGGTAATTACACTATCTCCCAAGCAGAACAGCAGCACGAGCGCGGCACAACCATTGTTCTGCACCTAAAAGATGATGCCATTGATTTCCTTGATAAGCACCGCATTGGTCATATTGTAAAAACTTATTCTGACCATATCTCTTTCCCTGTTGAGTTTACTGATTCAGAAGGCGAAGCAGAAGTTCTAAATGAAGGTTCAGCTTTATGGAAAAAATCCAAATCAGAAATTACCCAAGAACAATATAATGAGTTCTATAAGCATGTAGCCCATGCTGGCGATAAACCATGGCTGGTGTTGCACAACAAGGCAGAAGGTGCGCTTGAATATAGTTATCTATTATTTTTGCCTTCTTCAAAGCCATTTGATTTATTTCACCCCGATAGGGCTACGCGTGTAAAATTATACGTAAAACGCGTATTTATTTCGGAAGAAAATAACAACTTAGTACCTGCTTACTTGCGCTTCCTACGTGGTGTAGTAGACTCAGAAGATCTTCCTCTCAATATTAGCCGTGAAACACTACAGCACAACAACGTAATCCATAAAATACGTGGCGCAATCACTAAGAAAGTTTTAGGTGAGTTAAAGAAAAAAGCTTCCGACGAACCGGAGGAGTTTGCCAAATTCTGGAATAATTTCGGCTCTACAATAAAAGAAGGATTGTGTGAAGGCATTGATGCCAACCGGGAATTATTGCTAGAAGTATGCCATTTTCACACTACCAAATCGGAAGATAAAATTATCAGCCTGGATAAATACATCGAAGGCATGAAGGAAGGTCAGGATAAAATTTATTATCTGGCTGGCGATAATTTAGAATCTGTAAAACACAGCCCGCAGCTGGAAGGTTTCCTCAAAAATGATATTGAAGTTATTCTGCTCACTGATGCAGTTGACGATTTCTGGGTAAATGTTAACCACACTTATAAAGGCAAAGAGATAGTTTCTATCACCCGCGCAGGGCTTGACCTTGATTTTATAAAAGACAAAAAAGAGGAAAAGAAAGAAGAAGACAAAAGTGAAGATACTGATAAAATTCTAAATTTATTTAAAACGACCCTTGGCAATAAAGTTTTCAGTGTTGTTGAATCAAAAAAACTTGCTGATAGCCCGGTATGCCTCACTACCCAGGAAGGCGGTATGGATATGCGTATGGAGCGCTTTCTGGTGAGCCAAAGGCAGCTTGCCACGGCAACCCCAAAAGTACTGGAAGTTAATACCTCCCACTGCATAGTTAAGTTTATCGGCAAACACTCTACTTCCGACAAAGCTAAAGACCTTATTGAATTACTGTTCGACGAAGCTTGCATTATTGAAGGTGAGACTATTACTGACCCGAGTGCTTTTTCGAAGAGATTTAATAAGTTTTTAGAGAGTGTGTTGGATAGTTAAAGACTTTAGGTCAGACCTCTCGTTTGTCGTCATTGCGATGAGTCGACCTCTTGGGAGTACGAAGAAGCAATCCATTTTTCTTGACTGCTATATAAAGCTGGATTGCCGCGTCGGACTCACGAAGTGGTTCGCCTCCTCGCAATGACGCCAGAATTAAAGGCAAAACTAAATTTCCAATTTCAAAACCAGCTTCACCAACCTCTGCGCCACATCCGCTTTACTCATCCTATCCCACTCTTCCACTTCACCGGTTTTTTTAAGCAAAGAAACCTTATTCTCATCACTATTGAAAACACCCTGCCCTACATCATTAGCCAATATCCAATCGCAGCCCTTGCTAGCCAATTTTGCTTTAGCATTTTCAAGCAAATTTTCAGTTTCAGCCGCAAACCCTACAACCAATTTCGGACGTTTTTTATGTTTACTTATGGAGGATAAAATATCAGGAGTTTTGACCAGATTGATAGTAAGCCTATCTATCCCCGCCTGCTTTTTTATTTTGCTTTGGGCAATAATTTCAGGTCGCCAATCAGCCACCGCTGCAGCGCAAATTGCAATATCAACCGGCAGCGCCGCTTCACAAGCCTTAAGCATTTCTTCTGCTGACTCGGCCTTAATTACTTTCACGCCAGCAGGTATTGGAGCAGTAGTAACCCCACAAATAAGTGTAACATCAACGCCCTGTGCAGCAAGCGCAGCAGCTATAGCATTACCTTGTTTTCCTGATGAATCATTACTGATAAACCGCACCGGATCAATGCGTTCGCGTGTAGCCCCAGAGGTGACTAATGCTGTTAATTGTTTTTGCACCACTTATCTACCGCCGCAAAAATTTCTTCTGGTTCTAACAACCTGCCCTCACCTGTTTCACCACAGGCAAGCTCACCAGAGGCTGGCCCTATAACTATCGCACCATCTTCAGTTATTGATTCAACATTACGCTGCACAGCCTTGTTATTCCACATTTTTATATTCATGGCAGGTGCAACCATAACCTGCTTATCGGTAGCAAGTAATATCGTGCTAGCTAAATCATTAGCCAGCCCATTAGCCATTTTTGCAATAATATCAGCACTAGCTGGCGCAACTAAAACCAAGTCAGCTTCACGCGAAAGACGGATATGCCCCATCTCCACTTCATCCTTTAATGAAAAAACATCCGAATAAACTGGGCTTCCTGCTATTGACGAAA
>JAJONM010000092.1 GCA_021323415.1 Rickettsiaceae bacterium | reverse complement strand
AAACTTAATAAAGTTGCCGAGGATGTTGTTGTCTTGCGCGACTACCATGCTGATAATTTAATGTGGTTACCTGGGCGCACTGGCGTACAAAATGTAGGGCTATTAGATTTTCAGGATGCGGTAATTGGATCTCCGGTTTACGATATTATTTCGCTTTTGGAAGATGCTAGGCGTGATGTGTCAAAGCCTACCGTTGATGCCTGCATTAAGCACTATTTGAGTAACCGTAAATCGATACATAAAGAAGATTTTATGGCGACTTATGCAATACTTGCGGCTCAGCGCAATTCAAAAATAGTTGGTATTTTTGCCCGTTTGGCAGTGCGTGATAGTAAGCCGCGTTATTTAAATTACCTGCCGCGTGTATGGCAGCATTTGGAAAAAGGGTTGAAGCATCCAGCGCTAGCCGAACTTGAAAAGTGGTTTAATAAAGCGTTACCAGATGCTTTGCGTAAGCCTGAGGCTTTCAGGGCTTCTAATAAGGAGCGTGCTCTTGGGTAAGATGCCAGAAATAGCGATGGTTTTTGCCGCTGGCTTTGGCAAGCGTATGTTGCCAATTACTAATACTATACCCAAACCTATGGTAAAAGTGGCTGGCAAATCGCTGATTGACTATGCGCTTGATAACCTTGCAGATGCAGGTGTTAAAACAGCGGTGGTTAATACTCATCACTTAGCTGACGTTCTGGAAAAGCATTTAAAAAACAGGATGTTGCTGCCTAATATTAAAGTTTCACACGAGGATGTGATTTTGGAGACTGGCGGTGGTATTGTAAAGGCCCTGCCGATGTTGGGTAATCAGCCATTCTTCTCGGTAAACAGTGATATAATGGTAGTAAACGACAAAACAAATGCTTTAAAACGCCTTGCTGATTTTTGGGACGCAGAAAAAATGGATGTATTGATGCTCCTGCACCCAACAGAAAAAGCTGTAGGATATGAGGGGCAGGGCGACTTTGACCTGACGGATGATGCCAGGATAATCAGGAATGATGCAAATAGTTATCCTTACGTTTTTACAGGTGTTATGATTTCTAAGCCAGAAATATTCGGAGGATTAGAAGAAAAACCGTTCTCACTATACCGTGATTTTATCCATAAAAAATATATACAGGCTGATGGTAGTTTATCACGTGTGTATGGGTTAGTACATGATGGCAAATGGTTACATATTGGTACGCCAGAGGGTATAAAGCTGGCGGAAAGTAATCTTTAGCTTGTTTATTAAACCAAATATTAACCTTTTTTTGCCACAATAAGCATATGTTAATTAATCCTGACCAACAGATTCGGCTGGAAAAAGCCAACCAAAGATTAATCCGTCATCCGGAAGACGTGGAAGCTTTGCAAATTCGTGGGGATTTATTAAGAATTGGTGGTGATTATAAGGGGGCGTTACGTGATTTTAATAGTGGTGCGGTAAAGCGGAGGCTAGGGGATTACGAAGGTGCGCTGGATGATTTAAACCGCGCCAATGCTTTATTAGCTGAGGATTCTTATATATTAAAAGTGCGTGGTGCTACCAGGCTTGCGCTTGAGGATTATAAAGATGCGCTTTCTGATTTAAATGCAGCAAATGAACTAACAGGTGATGATTATTTTACTTTGCAGCACCGCGGGCATGTGCGTAGGGTATTATTCGATTTAAGTGGCTCTCTAGAAGATTTGAATTTATCCTTAAAAATAAATCCATTAAATGTTGAGGCTTTGTTCCAACGATCGCAAACTAAAATGGCTCAAAATGATCTTGAAGGGGCCTTGCTTGATATTAGCCGTGCGGTTGATTTATCAGATGAAGCGCCGGAAATGCTTAGAATGCGGGGTGTTATCAGGAGTATGATGGATGATAAAAAAGGTGCAAAAGAAGATAATGATTTTGCAGATAGACGCGAAAAAGCTCCAAAAAACATCTAAAACGTATTAAATAATTAACACTTAATTAATACAAATTAGTTACAATGACTAAATAAGTAATTTTATTTAGGTATTGTAAAATGAAGTCAAATAACGGAAAAACACTAATTACATCAATTTCAATTCCAGTTATGGAAGCTGGCAGAAAGTCATGGAATAATGGCATTGAAGAATCACTTGTATTGATTAAATTTGTTGATGAAAAAAATCCGATACAAAATAAAAATAACTTTCTTGAGATATTGGAAGAAGTTGAAAAAAATCTCCATAAAGTTCCAGATAAGCAAAGAAGCAAAATTGGATATCCTGTGAATAAAACTTATGAAGAGCTACGTGGTATTGACAGGTATGTTCAAAAAAATGATAGAAAAATACTTAATCCGCATTATTTAACTGCTACAGATATAGAAATGCTAGATAAAGGGATTTGCGTTCCTATTAGCGTAAGAGGTGATTGTACAAATCTAAATCCATTGCTGGATGTTCTTTTAAAATCCAAGGTAATAACTGAAGATGTTCATACAAAATCAGTCGCCCAGATTAATAAATTATCAAAAGCAACAGATGCATTTGAAAAGGATTTTGACTATGTTGCCCCTCCTGAATTAGTTGCTAGTTGGTCTTCTAAATTGAGCAAAGGCAAAGAAAGTGCCTCTACGGAGAATCTAAAAGAAAATAAAAAGCCATTAGAACTACTGCAAGATATATGCATGAAGAAAGGGTGGCAAGTATCTGATAAAAAAGGCGATACTATTATTGCAGCTAATAGAAATGATAAAAAAGATCTTGCTGATTTGAAAGGCAAATTAAGTAATTTTGCTGAACTAACTGGTGATAGGACAACTTTGAAAGTTGATGCAAAAAAGATTAATAAACTTTCAGAAAAAGATTCAGAAAGGTTAAGTAATACACTGGCTGAGTTTACAAGGTCTGAAAGCAAAACTCGCTAATAATACTTTAAGTAATGTTATCTTCATATGTCACCTCGTATTTTATACGGGGTGACTTTCATTCAAAACCTTTGCCTAATTCCTTTATATGTTTTATGTTGCACTAAGAAATTATTGAAAGGTTTTTTAGTGCTGCTCTCTTTTATCAGGGAAAATTCGCGTAGGATTACAATAGCGGTATATTTGCTGCTAGGTGTTTATTTTACCGGTATGCTGCTTAGCTTTAATTCGCTTGACCCATCTTTTAATAGGGCTACCAGTGCTGAAGCGACAAATGTTTTTGGCTCTTTTGGCTCTTATTTGGCTGACCCTTTTTTACAGTTTATCGGGGTACCTTCAGTACTTATAGCTATAACCTTTTTGGTTTGGGCTTGTCGTAAGTTTTTTGATAATGGTGCCCAGATTCCCTATGTAAAAGCAGCATCGTTAATTTTTGCTATTGTATGTTTTTCTGGAATTACGTCTGTTATTACACCGCCTGAAAGCTGGCCGTTTTATGTTAGTATGGGTGGCTTCCTAGGTGATTTGTTAAATGGATTTTTCTCTCCTGTTCTTACTACATTTGGCTTTGCTGCGGTAAGCTTTATCTGTGGGATGGCGGCTTTATACTTTGCCTGGGGTATGACAGAAGATGAGCTTAAAGTTATATATTCTGTTTTGCGTGAGGCATCTATAATCGCTTGGAAAGTAGCGCTTGTAGTCTCTGTTGCTGCGGTGAATTTAGTGAGAGTCTTATTTAAAAAAGAGCCTATAGAGCTTCGTCAGGCAGAAGTAGAGGATCAGGAAGAAGAGGAAGAATACGAGGACGAGGAAGAGTCGGAAGAAGAGAGTGAAGAAGATGAAGAGAAAGAGGAGTTTGTTGAGTTTAAAGAGCCTAAGCCAAAGAAAAAGAAAGTTATAAAACAGACTTCGCTTAAACTAGATCCAAGTGATTTTGAGCTGCCAGATTTTGAATTCCTAACGGAAGCAAAAGCTTCATCAAAAAGCAGCGTTAGCAGTAAGTCGCTTGAACAAAATGCTAAGCTTTTGAAAAAGGTATTAGAAGACTTTGGGGTAAAAGGCGAAATTTTGAAAGTGCGTCCTGGTCCAGTTGTTACTTTATATGAGCTGGAACCAGCAGCTGGAACAAAATCTTCGCGTGTGATTGGACTTGCAGATGACATTGCCCGTTCGATGAGTTCAATATCCGCACGTATTTCTGTAATACCTGGGCGTAACTTGCTTGGTATTGAATTGCCTAATGCTGAACGTGAAACGGTATACTTGCGTGAATTGATGGAAACTGAAGAATACCGTGATGAAAGGATAAAACTTCCTATAGCCCTTGGTAAGGATATTGGTGGTGGTACTGTAATGGCTGACCTTGCTCGCATGCCGCACTTGCTTATTGCAGGAACTACGGGCTCTGGTAAATCGGTTGCGGTAAACGCGATGATTTTATCATATCTATACCGCCTGACCCCTGACGAATGCAAATTCATCATGATTGACCCGAAAATGCTTGAGCTTTCTGTTTATGAAGGTATTCCGCACTTGCTCGCACCTGTTGTAACTGAGCCTAAAAAAGCGATTGTGGCCTTGAAATGGGCTGTGCATGAGATGGAAGATCGCTACCGTTTGATGTCTAACCTTGGTGTGCGTAATATCACAGGATATAACAAGCGTATTGAAGATGCAGTGAAGGATGGTGAAGTTTTAGAGCGTACAGTTCAAACAGGCTTTGACCCTGAAACTGGCGATCCAATTTTTGAAAAGCAACCGCTTGATATGAATAAGCTGCCATTTATTGTTGTGATTGTGGATGAGATGGCAGATTTGATGCTAACAGCCGGAAAAGAGATTGAATCCTCAATTCAGCGATTGGCACAGATGGCACGTGCTGCCGGTATCCATATGGTGATGGCAACGCAAAGACCATCGGTAGATGTTATTACAGGTGTTATTAAAGCAAACTTCCCGACACGTATCAGCTTCCAAGTGACATCGCGTATTGATAGCCGCACTATCTTGGGCGAGATGGGTGCAGAACAACTGCTTGGTATGGGCGATATGTTATATATGGCAGGTGGTGGACGTATTACGCGTGTGCATGGTCCGTTTGTAGATGATAAGGAAGTTGATAAAGTTGTTACACACTTGAAGGCGCAAGGCGCACCTGCCTATGTTGATGACATTACCAAAGAAGAGCCTGAATTTGATGAAGGTGGTGGTGGCGAAGGCGGTGATGGTGATTTATATGATAGGGCAGTTGCTATAGTACTCCGCGATAAAAAAGCTTCAACGAGCTATATCCAGCGCCAGCTCCGCATTGGCTACAACCGCGCTGCTGACTTAATCGATAGAATGGAACGGGAAGGGGTTATTAGCGCCGCCAACCATGCTGGCAAAAGGGAAGTTATTGGGGCTTGAGGGGGAACTGGGGACTAGGAGTTTAAGAGTTTTTAAGTAATTCATTAGTTTCTTTAAGATATCACAAGCTACGTCATTGCGAGGAGAGAGTGGAGTCACCGTAGCCTGGGTGGCTAAAGAAGAGTTTGAAAGGGTAGTTTTCGTTAACCTTCTAAATTTTCTCGTAAAGGTTGTTTTATGGTTTACATAAAGGAATTCTCAGTGTGCTAATCGTAGTTTTTTATAATTGTAATTGATTTTTTACAAAATTTCTATATAATGGCTTCTCATATCGAGGTGTAAAATGTCATATAGAGGTGTAAAATGAGTGTAGAAAAGATTTTAAATGATAATCCTGATATTGTCGCCGCTTTAGAATCAAGGGGTATAACTCGTGATAGGCTTGCGGCTTTAGGTAAAAGAGCTTTACCCTCTGTGATATATATGCATACTGCAATCGAGCAAGTAATCGATAAAAAATTTGCTACGTGTGATGAAGTTTTAGTTCATGCTTATCGCCATTATACTCCCATATTACTTTCAAAAAAAAGCTTAAATTTTATGGATAAAGTAAATGCAAAATTTACTGATATTGTAGATGTGTTAGAAAGGTCAAGTGCGGGATTTCCTGAAATATTTGATAGGTATGAAGATATTGGCGCCATAATTAATATAGGTGTAACAATTTCTGATATTTCTAAACTAGCACGTATAGATCTTTTATCTTTTATATTGAATAAAAAGGATGCTGTTTGTGAGTTAGCAAATATGAAGATAGCTAGTTGGCCTGATATTTATGGTAAGCGTTTCAGTAAGGAAAAGGCTTGCTTATTACTAGATAATCATGCTGCCTTTGGAAGGATGATAAAAGCGGGAGTAAGGTTTGAAAATTTTCTCACGATTTCGAATGAAAAACTTCAAGATGTTTTTAAAAAACCTGAAGGTCTTTTTGGTTTTTTTAAAGTATCTGACTTAGGAGGAGAATGGGTAAAATACACTGTAGAAAAAAATACCCTAAAAATGGCATATACTAAAGCTGCATTATCTTCTGTTTTAGAAACAAATCTTGTACCTGATGTAGTAGGTATTATAGAAGATTTAATTGATATAAATGGAACAAATCTCGCCCTTGCATCTAAAGCGACACATACAGCTGCAGAGACTTCCCTGGCCGTTATGGCAAGCAAGAAAGGCTCTTTAGCAGAAAGAATCATTGCTAATAGAAGTGAGAACCTTTTTCCAAGTAAGGACAAAAGTGAACCGTTTAAAGATCGTTATGTTAAGGGTGAGAGTAAGGGTAAGGGTAAAGGTAAAGGTAAAGGGTTATTGTAAGTTGGATAATCGTCGTTTCTAATGAAGTAGGGAAGGTTTTGTAGTGGTAACCCATTACCTATTTAACTACCCTATCAATCTCTTGCAACTTCTTCAGCAAGCCTTCCATATCATCCAGCACAACCATGCAAGGGCCATCGCTAGGAGCATTATCTGGGTCCTGGTGGGTTTCCATAAAAATTCCGGCAACGCCAACCGCAATAGATGCGCGGGCGATGACAGGTACGAAATGGCGCTGTCCGCCTGAAACTCCACCCATGCCGCCTGGCTGCTGGATTGAGTGGGTAGCGTCGATCACGACAGGGTATCCGGTTTCAGCCATAATGCTAAGGCCGCGCATATCTGAAATTAAAGTGTTGTAGCCAAAGCATGTGCCGCGGTCAGTCAGGATTATGTTGTCATTGCCAGAATCCGAAACTTTCGCCGCAACATTTTTCATATCCCACGGAGCCAAAAACTGGCCTTTTTTCACATTGATTACTTTTCCGGTTTTTGCGGCCGCAACTAGTAAA
>JAJONM010000025.1 GCA_021323415.1 Rickettsiaceae bacterium | reverse complement strand
TGCAAGCTGCTATGGAAGGCTACCAGGTTGTGCTGATGGAAGATGCTGCTCCAGTTGGAGATATATTTGTAACTACTACCGGCAATAAAGACATCATAACGCTAGAACATATGCGCGCTATGAAAGACCGTGCAATCGTTTGTAATATCGGACATTTTGATACTGAAATCCAGGTTGCGGCTCTAGCTAACATGAAATGGACCGAAGTAAAACCGCAAGTGGATGAAGTTGAATTTCCAGACGGAAAAAAGATTATCCTGCTGGCAAAAGGCCGCTTGGTTAATCTCGGCTGTGCCACTGGCCACCCATCATTTGTGATGAGTGCATCATTTACCAATCAGGTTATGGCGCAGATTGAGCTGTGGAAACATTTTTCTAATTACAAAAATGATGTTTATACATTGCCGAAAAAACTTGATGAAAAAGTTGCAAGACTGCATCTTGATAAAATCGGCGTTAAGCTGACTAAGCTTACAAAAGAACAGGCTGAGTATATTGATGTAGATATCGAAGGGCCATTTAAGCCGGAGCATTACAGGTATTAGTTAAAATCAATCGGTTACCGTCATGCCAGGACGTTCTTAACCTTAGATTTTCTTAATATAAGTCCAGGTTTCTTATTTAAAAAGACCTGGATACTGGATAGATTATTTTGTAACGCCTATCGGCTAACAAAATATAGCTTTCAGGATAACGATAAGCGATAGACTAATTCCTCTTTCTACTCTATCCCCTTACAATCCAACCGCCACCCAGCACTCGTGAGCCGTCATAGATTACACAAGCCTGCCCCGGAGCAACGGCCTTTTGCGGCGCAAGTAATTTTACCACCGCGCGGTTATCGTTTGCCATTGTGATAATGGCATTAACTGTTGCCTGCGCAGAGCGGGTTTTTACTGTAACTTCAATACCTTCTGCCGGAATGTTATCACCCAGCCAGTTGACATCTCGAATATTAAACGACTCAGAATAAAGGGCGGATTCTGGCCCAACTACAACCTGCTTACTTGGGGCATCAACTTTGACTACATAAAGGGGCTCCGGCCATGCAATGCCAAGGCCTTTGCGCTGTCCGATGGTATAATTTACAATACCTTCGTGCTCACCGATTTTCCTTCCGTCGATATAAACTATATCTCCCGGTTCCCAGGCATCCGGGCGCAGGCGCTCAATAACTTTGGTATATGAGCCATTTGGTACGAAACATATATCCTGCGAATCTGGCTTATCGGCAACGCCTAGCCCATATTCTTCGGCAAGTTTCCTCGTATCTTCCTTTTTCATGCCGCCAAGTGGGAAGTGGATATAATTTAGCTGGTCCTGCGTTGTGGCAAATAGGAAGTAGCTCTGGTCTTTGCCTTCGTCATGGGCTTTATGTAGCTCGGCTTTACCATCGGCTACTTTACGCTGTACGTAATGGCCAGTTGCCAGCGCATCAGCATTTAAATCTTTAGCTACTTTGAATAAGTCACGGAATTTTACCGATTGGTTACATTTAACGCACGGAATTGGCGTTTCACCGCGCAGGTAAGTATCTGCAAAATCCTCCATAACCTCTTGTTTAAACAGGCTTTCATAGTTTAGCACATAATGCGGGAAGCCCACTTTATCAGCTACGGTTTTTGCGTCGTAAATATCCTGACCGGCGCAGCATGCACCTTTTTTCTCCAGCGTAACACCCAAGTCATAAAGCTGCAGCGTAACCCCAATTACCTGATAACCCTGCTTATGCAGCATGGTTGCGACCACGGAGCTATCCACCCCGCCGGACATCGCCACAACGACTTTGGTATCTTCTATAGGCTTTTCTGGGCAGAACTGGTTCATAATACCTACTTATGTAGCTGAAAAATGACTAAATTTCAAGGGGGAAGTAAAGGAAAAGCTATCGGCTAGCGTCATTGCGAAGAAGAGAACTTTTTGTCCAAAGGCTGGATTGCTTTCTCGCGTTCCTAAGTTGCTTATCGCAATGACGGCTATACCAGAAAACAAAAAGGGGAGAATAATCTCCCCTTTAATATATAAAATATTAAACGAAATTACGCCTTTGGATTTGGCATCTTTTTCTCTACGAACTGTACGTGAATCCCAGATTTTCCATCTTCGCGTTTACTGTTGCCATCAGCGTCAGAAATTGCTTTAGGATCGTATTTTCTAAAAGCAAGCTTTTCAGTTTGCTTCTTAGGATTTCTTTTTTTTACAAGGAAAGTGCCAGTAGGTTGGCCTTTAGCGTTTAAGCCTGTGCTTGTTAATCTTACTAGAATAATGTTCTTTTTAGCCATGATTTTTACTTATATTTACATGAAAACGAGGGCTGAAATATAGAGAGTTGGTAGTGGATGTCAATAGGAAATTTGCGAATTAGTTTCTACTTGCTAGCAATATTTGTATAATTTTCTTATCTTTTAGAAGAAAGCCTGGGAAGATGTAAAGTAGTTGCTTACCTTCTGTTTCCTTCCGGCTGTTGTGTTTCTTTATTACGCCAATCAACTTTAGCGGCTCTTGCAGCTGTTTTGTTGGTTGTGAAGGAATATTGAAGTTTTACCAGGTCTGGCTTTGATAAGTCCTTGTCTGTATTGATATTATTACGTAAAGGTGTGCATGGTGTTGTTTTTACAGCTTCTTCAGCAAATTCTGCTATAACTTTGGCTGGGTCATTAGGGAGGCAAATGTCAAATTTTTCTGCCGCTTGTTGCACAATTGCCATAACAGCATTTAACCTTTGATTAGCTCTTGGCTCGGAATTTAGATTTGTATCTAGCTTTGTATTTCTGTCAACTTTATCCTTAATTACTGTTCTAAGGTAATGGCTGTGGTTAGGGCTGATGTTGTTATTATCAATAACAAGCTTTTTTATGCTGGTGTTGATTTTTAAAGCTTCAGCTATTGCTGTTGCTCCGGCATTGCCAATTTTGTTATTACTAATATCAAGCTGTTGTAAGCTGGTGTTAATTTTTAAGGCTTCAGCTATTGCTGTTGCTCCGGTCTCGCCAATTCTGTTAGTATAAATATCAAGGTGTTGCATACGGGTGCTTTTTTTCAATGCTGCCGCTATTTCTGTTACCTCAGCACAACCAAGATTGCAATTGTGGATACCAAGCCCCTTTAAGTTGGTGTTTTCTATGAATGACACTATTGTTTCTACTTTTATCTGACCTAGCTGACAACCAATATCAAATCTTTCCAAGATGGTGTTTTTTTCCAGGGCTTTAAGCATTGCCTTTGCTCCGTCATCGCCGATCTTGTTGGAGGAAATAAAAAGCAGCTTTAAGCTTTTGTTGATTTGTAAGGCTTCAGCTAACTTTACTGCCCCGGCAGGTCCGATGTCGTTTTGGGAAATATCAACATGTTGTAAGTTGGTGCTTTCTGCTATTGCAGATGCCAACAGGTTAATTTTGTTTAGCGGCGGTTTTGTCATTATATTTAGTTTTACATAAGCTGCGCCACTTTTTATAGCTTCAATTAGTGCGTCAATGTTGCCGTATCTAATAACCTCTGGAGTTTGCTTAATTTTTGCCATAATCTCTATTTTTTTTAATAAATTAATTTTGAGAGTGTAATGTGAAAAAATACCAGTGTCAAGAATTTGTTACTTGGCCTATGGAGCAAAACAAAATTCTTGCATATTCCTGCTAAAAATCTTAAAAACCACCCTATATTGGAGAAATAAGTAATGAACAAGCCAGTAAAAAAGGCAGTATTCCCAGTTGGTGGGCTTGGCACAAGATTCCTGCCAGCAACCAAAGCAATCCCGAAAGAAATGTTACCAGTGGTGGCAAAACCGCTTATCCAATACGCTTTTGAGGAGGCGGTTGAAGCTGGAATAGAAGAGTTTATCTTTATTACCGGGCGGAATAAAAGCGCCATTAATAATCATTTTGATCATGCTTTTGAGCTACAGTCAGTATTAACTGCTGACGCAAAAAAAGATACTTTAGCGCAAGTAAAAGACTGGATTCCTAAATCTGGTCAAATCGCTTTCATCCCACAAAAAGAGCCAAAAGGCCTTGGTCATGCTGTGTGGTGCGCCCGTAACTTTATTGGCGATGAGCCTTTTGCAGTACTCTTGGCTGATGAGATGGTACTAAACCCAAAACGTGGATTACTTGCACAAATGTGTGATGCTTATAACGAAGTTGGCGGCAACATTATCGCAGTTGCGGAAGTGCCAAATGCCGACACAAGCAAGTATGGCATATTAGACCCTGAAAGTGAAAATGGCCGTTTGGTAAAAGCTAAAGGAATGGTTGAGAAACCAAAACCTGAAGATGCACCATCTAATTTATCACTAACTGGACGATATATATTACAGCCTCAGATTTTTGATTATTTAAGTAATGGCACTGCCGCAAAGGATGGCGAAATCCAGCTAACTGATTCTATGGCCAAAATGCTAAAAAACTCTCCGTTTTATGGTTTTAAGTTTGAAGGCAGGCGCTTTGACTGCGGCAACCGCGTTGGGTTTTTAGAAGCCAATATCGCATATGCGCTTGAAGAAGAGGGTATGCGAGATAGGGTTAAGGAAGTGCTGGGGAAGTATTAGGAATCTAGAATCAAGAATCTAGAATCAAGCAATCCTGATTCTAGATTCCAGATTCGTGGTTTCTCTTCTAAAGAGAGGAAGAATGAAAATAGTAGTAATCGGAACAGGTTATGTAGGACTCGTATCAGGCGCGTGTTTTGCGGATATGGGGCATGATGTTGTGTGTGTTGATAAAGACCCTGGCAAAATCAATCGCTTAAATGAGGGTGTGATTCCTATTTTTGAGCCAGGACTTGAAGATATTGTTAAACGTAACGCTAGCAATGGCAGGCTTACATTTTCGGTTACTTTAGATAATGTTTTGGCTGAATCTGAAATTGTTTTGCTGGCAGTTGGAACGCCAACGGACGAAGCAACTGGCCGTGCTGATCTAAAATATGTCTTTGCAGCTGCCGAAGAAATCGCTAGGAATATCAATCACAAAACGGTGATTGTTACTAAATCTACCGTTCCGGTAGGAACTGGTAAAAAAGTCGAAAAAATATTTGCGGATATTTGCCCAAAGCTTGTATGTGAAGTGGCTTCAAACCCTGAGTTTCTGCGTGAGGGGGCTGCTATTGAAGATTTCATGAAGCCGGATAGGATTATCATAGGTGCAGAATCTGCATTTTCTAAAAATACTATGCAGCGTCTATATAGAAGCCTGATAGGGGAGGGTACGCCGATACTCTTTACTAATATCGCAACTGCCGAACTTATTAAATATGCCTCTAATGCTTTCCTTGCGACGAAAATTGCTTTTGCCAATGAAATTTCCGATATTTGTGAAGGAGTTGGCGCCAATGTTGATTTAGTAATTAAAGGCATGGGAATGGATAACCGCATCGGCGGTAAATATATGAAACCTGGGCCTGGCTATGGTGGTTCGTGCTTCCCAAAAGATACCCTGGCGCTTACCTTTATTGCCGAAGACGCTGGCTTTCCCACTGGTATAGTTAAATCGGTGATTAACTCAAATGATGAGCGCCGTAAGCGCATGGTCAGTAAAATTATCAATGCGTGTGGTGGTTCGGTAAAAGGTAAAAATATCAGTATATTAGGGCTGACATTTAAAGCTAATACCGATGACATGCGCTATAGCCCAAGCCTTATTATAATTCCTGAGTTAATAGCAGCAGGAGCCAATATTTCCGTATATGACCCTGAGGGAATGAATGAAGCTAAGAAGGATTTGACCCAGCCTGAGATTAACTGGTATAATGATAGTCACTCCTGCATAGAAGGTGCGGATTGCCTTGTTATTCTGACCGAATGGGATGAATTTAAGAATCTTGATATTACTAAAGTAAAAAGCTTGCTAAAAACTCCTTTGATAGTTGATCTACGCAATATACTAAATCCTGAGCAATTAGAAGGCTCTGGGGTTGAGTATGTGTCGGTGGGTAGATAGAACTAGGAATTTTAGAACTAAGAATCTAGATAAATTATGTTGATCCTGAGACCTATATTCTAGGGTCATGCTGAATTTATTTCAGCATCCAGCTTTCAATTTTAACAATTGTTTGCTTTTTTATAAGCTAAAAATAAAATGAAACTATACCATACCTTGCATCTATGGATGCTGAAATAAATTCAGCATAACGCCAGCGGTGAGGCATCAGGATAAAATGCAAGTAATTGTATTACTCAGCCTTCGGAACTGCTGGAGCGGCAGGTTCAGTGCTTGCAGGAGCGGTAGGCGACTCAGCTGGCGCTTCTGTGCCAATCATCTTTTCAATTACAGGCTCTGCGTGGCGCGATTGCCTTGCTGTGATAGTAGCCATAGCTAAGCTGTTAGCCATAAATAATGCAGCTAGTATCATTGTTGTTTTAGTAAGGATGTTCGCTGAAGCGCGACCTGAAATTAATGAGTTTCCGCCTGATGCGCCGCTTAATCCTGCAAGGCCATCAGTCGAACTGCGCTGAATTAATATGATGATAACCATCGCAACTGCGATAATTGCTTGTATAACTAGTAATACTGTTAACATTTTTCTTCCTTTAGCTTGTAGCCTCAATAATCTTCCAGAACTCATTAACATCTAAACTGGCTTTGCCTACTAATAAGCCATTTACGTTAGGAACTGAAAGAATAAACTTGGCGTTTTCTGCATTAATCGAGCCACCATATACTATTCTTGGCGGATTTTCAAACTGCTTTAATTCATCTTTTACAACTGAAGCAATGTATTCGTGCATTTCT
Source organism: Rickettsiaceae bacterium (assembly GCA_021323415.1). GTDB lineage: Bacteria > Pseudomonadota > Alphaproteobacteria > Rickettsiales > UBA6187 > JAJONM01. The sequence goes on along the minus strand of JAJONM010000025.1, from coordinate 14,734 downwards.
TCAATTTCGTCAAGCGTTGGTGTCGTCCCTGTACCAATAGCCCACACAGGTTCATATGCTATAACTGTGTTGCTGGCAAGCGCTGTGTCAGGTATTGAATGCAAAACCTGCTCACGTATAACAACTTTTGCCAAATTATTGTCGCGCTCGTAACGAGTTTCACCCACGCATATTATAGTGCTAAGCTTGTTCTGATGGGAAATTTTAGCTTTTTTACGGACAGCTTCACTGCCTTCATTTAAAGTAGTGCGACGTTCTGAATGCCCTAGTATGACATATTCACATGTCATGTCACGTAACATCCCTGCACTTATTTCACCTGTGTGCGCTCCTTCTGGCTCGTAATGGCAGTTTTGACCGCCAAGTTTAACCCCAGTGCCAGGGATTTTTTCTGCAAAGTCGCGAAGAAGTGTAAAAGGTGGGCAAATAACAATCTCGCAGCCAACCATGCTACCTAAGATATTTGAGCGCAACTGTTTAAACATCTGCATACCTTGTAGAAGGAGTCCGTTCATCTTCCAATTAGCAATAATAATTGGATAATTTCTCGCCTTTTTATCTGTTTTGCTCATTTATTCTTACTTAAGTTAAATTATGGCGGCGCAACTATAAGGAAAAAAAACATATAGCGCAAATACTTTAAGTGGAATGAGGTAAGAACTTTAGAGCTTTAGAAAACAAGAAGTTAAGTTCCAAAATTCTAAAGTTCTAAAGTTCTTGCTTCCCACTTACCTATTGTATAAAACCATACAGGGGATTATGCTCCCATTTGTTGAAGGTAAAAAAAATATAAAGGTTTTGTTATGCTTGATGTTATGCGCAGAGGTGCGCAAAATATAGTTGTAAAAAGTTTTTTAGGACTTTTGGCGCTCTCCTTCGTTATTTGGGGGGTAGGGGATGTATTCCGTGGCAGTTCAGGTGCTAACACAATTGCAACAATTGATGATGCACATATATCTTATGATGAGTACAACAATAACTTACGTAGGGAGCTTGCTAAATATCAGCAGATAACCGGCAAAACTCTGACTGATGAACAAATAAATCAATTTGGCATTAAAGAAGCTGTTTTGAATACTATCGTCGATGGCAGAATTATCCGTAAGCGCATGGAAGATTTACGTTTTAAAGTTGGTGACGCGGCTGGTAGTGACCAGATATTTTCTAATCCTGCATTTTTTGATGAATCAGGCAAATTTAGTAATGAGCAGTTTGATGCTATAATGAAAGCTAATGGGCTGACTAAAAAATATTATCTTGAGTCGGTCAAAGTTGATACGGCTATCCGCTTGTTTATCGAAACAATGCTAGCTAAACCAAAGACTATGGCTATACAGGCAGAAGCATTATACGCCCACAGAAGTGAGCAAAGAGTGGCAGATTTACTTTATATTCCGGCTGATTATATAAAAGCTGTTGCAGAGCCCTCTGAAACTGACCTGGTTCAGTATTATCAGGATAACAGCGCGAAGTTTACTATTCCTGAAACGCGCGATGCAACTTATATGACTCTTAATGTAAGCAATGTTAAAGACGATATAAAGTTAACTGATGAAGAACTTAAAGCTGAATATGATGCAAATATTAGCAGCTATCAGGACGCTGAAAAACGCAGTGTTACTCAATATCTGTTTAATACTGAAGCAGAGGCAAAAGCTGCACTTGAAGAAATAAGGAAAGGAAAAACGAGCTCATATGATTCTAATAAAACAGATTTGGGTGATGTGACAAGAGATTCATTACCGGGTGAAGTTCAAAATGCCGTTTTCGGTCTTGAAAAAAATGTTTATAGCGAGCCGGTATCAAGCCCTATGGGGTGGCATATATTCACTGTAAAAAATGTTGTGGTTAGCCACACCCAACCTTTTGCTCAAGTTAAAAAGTCGATTGAAGAGCATTTAAAGGAAGCGAAAGCGGCTGAGCAATTCACACAATATGCCAATCAAATAGAGGATGATTTCGCCTCTGGCATGTCGTTAGAAGATGTAGCTAAAAAACACAAACTGAAAGTGACGAAAATTTCTGCAGTAGATATGGAAGGAAAGGCAAATGGTAAAGAGGCGGATCTTCCTGAAAGAGAAGTTTTTGTGCCTTTAGTATTTAAAACTGATAGCGGAAGCGTATCTCCACTTACATTACTTTCTGATGGCTATACTTATGCAGCTATTCGTGTTGATGCGGTTTCGCCGCAAAGGGAAAAGGCCTTAGATGAAGTAAAAGGTATTGCTATTGCTATGTGGAAAGAGCAAGCAAAAGAAACAAAATTAAAGCAAGCCGCTGAAGAGATTGCAACAAAGGCTCAAACTGAATCAGTAAACAAATTATCCGATAGTTTGAAGTTAAAGCTGGTGGAGTCTAAAACCATTAGCAGGCCGGCTGATTTGGATGACGAAGAAAAAGAAATTCTTCCCCACCCACTTACAAAACAATTATTTGCTTTAAAAGTTGGCCATGCAAGTGGCGCATATAAAACGTCAGATGGCAGCTTTGTTATAGCAAAATTAAAAGATATAAAGGAATCCCCTGTGCAAAAAACAAAATTACTTAGTATAGAAAACAGCCTTAAAGATGATTTTTCTGAGGATATTCTTGCGCAGTATAATACGTACTTACGTAAGGAATACCCAGTAAAGATAAATGAATCTTTATTGAAGAAGAATGAAGCGAATTAGTCAGGAATAACTTATGCAAATATTTCCTGACTTTAGCGGGTTTTCTAAAAATTATTCCGATGATAAGCCTCAACTAGTTGCTATGACATTATCTGCTGACCTGGAAACCCCAGTATCGGCAGCATTAAAGCTGAAAGATGAAAGCTTCTGCTGCTTGTTTGAATCGGTAGAGCAGGGGCGCAACCGCGGCCGCTATTCATTTATAGCTATATCGCCTGATTTAATATGGCAGTGCAAAGAAGGTAAAGCTGAAATAAATTATAATGCAGCTACCGATCTTAACATATTTGAAGAAGATAAGTTACCAGTTCTTGAATCGCTCCGGGCTGTTATAAAGAAATCACGTCTTGATATACCAAAAGGTATGCCTTCAATGTCAGCTGGATTATTTGGCTACATGGGATATGACATGGTGCGCTATATGGAAAAAATTCCTGATAACAATCCTGATGTGACAGGTATTCCTGAGTCTATATTTATCCGTCCGCAGATAGTCATAATTTTTGACTCTGTTAAGGATTCAATGACTATCGTAACGCCTATATTTTCCTATAAGCATAGCGCCGAAAGGGACTATGACATTGCAACCGAAAGGGTTTTGAATGTAGCGGAAAAGCTGGCTAAAACAAATATCGAAAAATATTATATCAAAAATGTAAACAACCGGAAGGTTGAGTGCAGACAGAATGTAACCAGCAACACTACCCGTGAAGAATATATAGCGCTGGTAAAAAATGCTAAGGATTATATCTATGCTGGCGATATTTTCCAGGTAGTGCCTTCACAGCGCTTCACAGTTGATTTTCCATATGATTGCTTCTCGTTGTACCGTTCATTGCGCAGTTTGAACCCATCACCATATTCGTTTTATATGAATATGAATGGCTTTTCGCTAGTTGGCTCTAGCCCTGAGATATTGGTTAGAGTTGAAGATGGTAACGTAACCGTTAGGCCAATTGCAGGAACCAGAAAGCGTGGAAAAGATTCGGCTGAAGATATGCTCCTTGCCGCTGATTTACTATCAGATGAAAAAGAACTTGCTGAACATTTAATGCTTATTGATTTAGGCCGTAATGATGTTGGCCGCGTTTCTAAAACAGGAACGGTAAAAGTTACCGAAAAAATGGTAATCGAGTATTACTCGCATGTTATGCATATAGTATCAAATGTTGAAGGTAAAATCCGTGATGATGTTGATGCGCTCGATGCTGTAATTGCAGGTTTTCCGGTGGGGACTGTATCTGGCGCGCCGAAAATACGCGCAATGGAAATCATTGATGAATTAGAAACTGAACGCCGTAGTTTCTATGCCGGCGGTATTGGCTATTTTTCGGCTAACGGTGGTGTAGATACTTGCATTGCGCTACGCACCGGATTGGTAAAAGACAAAAAATTATACATACAGGCCGGCGGCGGGGTGGTTGCAGATAGCGACCCTGAAGCTGAATACCAGGAGACTTGCAATAAAGCGCAGGCATTACTACAGGCTGCAAAGATAGTTGCAGAAAGGGAAGGGGCGTAAATGATTCTCTTAATAGATAATTACGATAGTTTTACTTACAACTTGCTGCATTACCTATCTGAATTAGGGGCGGAAGTTAAGGTGGTGCGTAATGATGCACTAACTACTGATGAAATACTAAATGATAAAACTATCAAAGGAATTGTGATATCACCCGGGCCATGCACCCCGAATGAGGCGGGTATATGCCTTGATCTGATTAAAGATGCGGCTGGGAAACTGCCAATATTTGGAGTGTGCCTTGGGCATGAAGCAATTGGCCAGGCGTTCGGCGGAGATATAGTGCAAGTAGAGCCTATGCATGGAAAAGTTAGTGAAATATTTCACGATGGCAAAGGCATATTCAAACATATTCCATCACCCTTTAAAGCTACGCGCTACCACTCACTTGTTGTTGCTCAAAAAGGTTTGCCTGATTGTTTAGAAGTTACCGCACATACGGCGGATGGCCTGATAATGGCGCTTCAGCATAAACAATATGAAATTCATGGAGTTCAGTTCCATCCTGAAAGTATCGCTTCGGAATATGGACATGAGATGTTGAAGGCGTTTTTAACGAAGTGTAACGGTTAGTAATTATGCTAAGGCCTTGCGGCTGGCGTCATGCTGAATTTATTTCAGCATCCAGGGTTCCAAGATATTTTGTAGTTTCATTTTTGTTGTTAGTATCGCAATAAAGAACAATGAATTATTTGTATTGAAAGTTGGATCCTGAAATAAATTCAGGATGACGCTAGCGGTGAGGCTTCAGGATGAAATGGAAGTATAGCCTCGATTCTGGCGTCACCCTGAATTTATTTCAGGGTCCAGGGTTACAAAATATTTTGTAGTTTCATTTTATCGTTAGTCATGCAATAAAGATAAAAAAGATTTGTGTGGCGCAAATGATGAGGCCTTTATGCAGAATAGTTATACTTATATAATGGCTAGTAAATGTAGGGGAAGTTTATATATAGGTGTTACATCCGATCTTGTAAGAAGAGCTTATGAGCATAGAAATGAACTTATAGAAGGATTTACGAAAAAGCACAAAATTAATACATTAGTTTACTATGAGGTTTTTGATAATGTAAAATATGCTATTGCCAGAGAGAAGCAGTTAAAAAACTGGCATAGAGATTGGAAAATAAATTTAATTGAAAGAATGAATCTTTATTGGGAAGATTTATACATGCAAATTACAAAATAAATATGAACGGCATAAAAAAATACATTGAACAGGTAGTTAATTATCAAAATCTTACTGAAGAAGATTCAGCAAGGGCGTTCCAGATTATTATGAATGGTGGGGCCAACCCATCAGAGATTGCCGCATTTCTCGTTGCGTTACGCATGAAGGGGGAGACGATTGATGAAATCGTAGGTGCGGCGACTGTTATGCGTCAAAAGGCTGAAAAAATATCAGTACCTGTTGGAGCCATAGATACTTGTGGCACAGGTGGAAAATCACTGAATTTTACTAAAAAGCATGAGCCTCTATCGCCTAATGCTGGAAAGGCCGGAACATTTAACGTTTCAACTACTGTAGCTTTTGTGGTGGCTGCTTGCGGAGTGCCGGTGGCAAAACATGGAAATAAAGCTGCATCTTCGCTTTCGGGTTCTGCAGATGTTTTAAGAGAACTTGGTGTAAATGTCGATGCCGATACTTCTCTAATGGAACAGGCACTATCGGAAGCTGGCATATGTTTTATGATGGCACCGAAGTTTCATACAGCAATGCGCCATGTTGCGCCAGTTCGCAGGGAACTTGGCATACGCACTATATTTAATATCCTTGGCCCATTATCAAACCCAGCTGCGGCCAAATATCAATTAATGGGTGTTTATTCCCAAGAATTAGTCGAGCCATTAGCTCATGTACTTGCCCGCTTAGGAGTTGCGAGGGCGTGGGTAGTGCATGGTGAGGATGGTATAGATGAGATTACCATCACGGGCAAAACTTTTGTGGCGGAGCTAAATGATGGCAATGTCCGTACGTTCGAGATTGATCCAGAGGGATTTGGTATAGAATTAGTTGAGATTGATGAGCTACGCGGCGGCGATGCAAATGCTAATGCCCAGCAAATGAAAGCAATCTTGCGTGGCAAAGGTAATGCGGCATACCGCTCAATGGTGCTTTTAAATGCAGCTGCTGCGCTTGTTGTAGCTGAAAAAGCAGCTGATCTGAAAGCCGGAATCGAACTTGCCGAAGAAGCAATTGATAGCGGCAGGGCAAATGAAGTTCTGCAGCAGTTAGTGGCTATTAGTAGTCAGGTAGTTGGAGATAATTAATAGACTATTTTAGCATTTTGCCATATTAATATTTATTATTTGGTGCGGAATTTAATTTAGGAATAACAATGACTCAAGATGAAAAACAGGAAGGTAAAGTTCCGCCAGTAAGAGCCTCCCAGAAAGATTTGTCCCTTGAGGTTTCAAGCTTAATGTCTGGTGATCACAAAAAAGATTTGAAGGAGCATAAGCGTCCTACGATTTCTTTTGAAGTTACTGCGATGATGATGCAGGACGATGACGAAGATTTTCTGGTACGTAAACCCGCAACCGAATTTACTCCAGAGCCGCAAGATGACTTTGAACCGATCGATGAGCTATCAGCATCTATGAGCCGTTACCAGCGCGATTTAATTTCACAAGAACAAGAGATAAGTGAACCAGTTATAAAAAGTGTTAGTGACATTAGCTATCTGGAAAGTAATGTAACTGCAGCACCTTCAGCTCCAAAATATCAGCCGTTAGCTAATGGTTTTGCACCAGGCAATGTTTTGGAGCAAATATGCAAAGTTAAACTTGAGCATGTTGCTAAACAAAAAACAATGACGCTTGAAAGCCGACTACGTGAGATTATTCACTTAATTCCGGTGGCAAAAGGTTTTATCTCTGCAATTAATGCTAAGGTATCAATTGGTAAAAACGCACTTATTGCTGAAATAAAAAAGGCCTCTCCTAGTAAAGGGATTATAAGAGCTGATTTTGAACCGGCGCTGATTGCAAAAGCCTATGAAGAAGGTGGTGCAGCCTGTATTTCAGTCTTGACAGATATACCTTATTTCCAAGGAAAAGACGAATATATCAATGTTGTAAAGCGTATGAGCAGCCTGCCGGTTTTGCGTAAAGATTTTATACTCGACCCATACCAGGTGGTTGAGTCGCGTGCATTGGGTGCTGATTGTATATTACTTATTATGGCTGCGCTTAGTGATGAGCAGGCAATAATGCTCGAAGAACAGGCTGTCCAGCTCGGCCTTGATGTTTTGGTAGAAGTCCATAACGAGCAGGAATTATTTAGGGCTTTGAAGCTTAAAACAAAACTTATCGGAATTAATAACCGCGACCTTAAAACATTAAAAATAGATATTGCAACAACTGAGATTTTGGCTCCATTGGTGCCTTCAGATAGAATAGTTGTTTGTGAAAGTGGTATTTATTCGCCGGAAGATATAGAGCGTATTAATGATTCAAAGGTAAGAGCATTCCTGGTTGGTGAGTCTTTAATGGTACAGCAGGATGTAAAAGCGGCAACAATGAAGTTGCTGGGAAATTAGATATATTCTTCTTCAGGGAAGTAGAATGAAATACATATTATTCATCATTACAGCATTTTTTGCACAAGCTGCAATGGCTATTGATATTGGCATACCTGTTGCCTGCTCTTATGGTGAAGATTGTCTGATTGAAAGTTATTTCGATCACGATGCAAAAGTAGATGACTTTTCTGACCATACCTGCGGAAAATTAAGTGCTGATGGCCATGCCAGCACAGACTTTAAACTGATGAACTACGAACAAATGGAAGACGGTGTTAACGTTGTTGCGGGCGATTCTGGCATTGTAAAGCAAGTGCGTGATGGGATGGTGGACGTAAACGTTGACTTAATTGGAGAAGAAGCTATTCGTGGGCGTGAATGCGGTAATGGAGTAGTAATTGAGCACAAGCGTGGTTATGAAACCCAGTACTGCCACTTGAAACAAGGTAGTATCGTTGTTAAAAAAGATGAGAAAGTAGAAAAAGGGCAAATGATCGGGCAGGTGGGCTTATCTGGTCTTACCGCATTTCCATCTCTTGAATTTACCGTACGTTTGAATGGCAGGGCGGTTGATCCTTTCACTGGTGAAGACCCGGTTTCTGGTGATGCTACAGTTTCTTGTGATAGCCTTGATATTTACCCTCTATGGGATAAACAGACTGAGAAAAAACTGAAGTATATTTCTACTGCGCTTCTGAGTGTCGGTTTTTCTGATAAAGTGCCACATGAGCAAGGCGCAAGGGAAGGTAAGTTCAGCAGTAAAAAGATTAAAGATAATGCCCGTTTACTAGTATTGTGGGTAGATATATTCGGTATATTAAAAGACGATGAATTGAAAATATCAATTTTATCTCCTAATGGAGATATTATATCAAGTGAATCACGCAAATTTGCTGGGAGTAAACGCCAGTTATTCCAGTTCCTTGGTAAAAAGCCTGAATCCGACACCTGGCCACAAGGTGATTATATCGGTAAAGTAGAACTATTACGTAAAGATAATGAAGAAATAGAGCATGTTATAAATGCTTCTACCACTGTTGATATTGTTGATGCAAATAAGCTTGATCAGGAAATGGACGAAACTCAATCCAAGGTAAAATCAAAGTCACAAAGTAAAAAGTCGGATGCTTTGGGTGATGAGGAATAGTAGTTTTAGTCAGGGTTGCGATTTTCGTCATTCTGGAAGCTGATTTTCTCTACGAGTTTACGAGCAGCTAGAAAATCGAGTTATCCAGAATCCAGGCGCTTTTATTCAAAAGACCGGGATCCTGGATATTAGGAAAATATAAGGACTAAGAGTGTCCTAAGATTTTCTAGAATTCCAGGGTGACACCAAAATTGTGGGTCTTGTCAAAAATTCAAATCCTATTTTGACAGAATTAGAATCTAACTAAACCGACTCAAAATCCTTTAACTGCTCTAATCTTTTATTAACAACAGTTTCAAAGTATTCGGCATCTGCATCAGTTAGATTCGGATTGTTTTTTATAACTTCCAATCCTTGTTTTATAGCATTTATTGCACTTGCATGACTCGCAACTTCGCCTGTAGTACTGGACAATGATTCAGCTAATTTGGCAATACTTGCACTAGCTTCTTCAACGCCGGATTCTTTTAGCCTGTTAGATGATTGTTTGAATATTTCCTTAATAATATAGCGAAAGGCATTTAAAGATGCTTTTATAATCGAATCATTAGTAATCTTTGGTTGTTTTGATATGGCGTTTTCAAAAATATCAGCCAGATGATTAGTCGCTTTTGCTAAGGTTAAATACCCCGGTTCCTTTATGTTGCTATCATGATAAGGCGCAGAAAAAGCTGTTGAGGAATAGTACTCTTTGTTTTTACCTTCTTTCTTTTTCGATATTCGCTCAATCGCTTGCAAAGTGCGCTCACCAGCTTGTCCTGCAATAAGCGCATCTTTTGCATCACTATTTACCAAATTAAGAGTCACCGCAATCATACCTGAAGCAGGTATTTCGTAAATTTCACGCTTCTTGTTACTAACTTTATATACTGCCTGTTGCAGCAAATTAGGCAATTCTTCTAAAGTTTTATTAGTTTCTTTCGGATTATCTGAATAACTTGCTATGGCATCAGGGACTTTATCAAGGTCATTTTTGGATATGCCGTGCTCTGATAATAACTTTTCCAGCATTAAGTCATCACAAACTGCATAAAGATTAGTTTTTTTATCGGTTTCTAAGTCTTTTTGAGCTGCATGAATGGCATGTAGACCTGCCTGGAATTTTAGCACCCGGCGTTTATCAAATGGTATAAAACTTTCTAATAATTCACCTGTAACTTTATCTAGCTTTTTTCTTATGTCTTCAATCATATTTATTACCGCATAAAATACTGTTTTATTTATATAATCATAAACGAAGAAATTTTGACAGAATAAATTTTTAGTATTGAAATATAAATTTAAACTTAAAGTAGTTGCGAATAAGAATTACTTATGATGTTTTAGCGTAACCATGAGTAAGTTATTTATTTTGTTTTTAATTTTGTTAATGGCAACAGCATGTATTGCTACGCCAACGGCAGTGGATAATACAACCAGCCGTGCATATAAGCGCCTGTATGAAGATGCGCAAAGAAAGAAATATGGATTTTATCCCAAATACGATCCCGATGCAGATAATTTTTACCCTACAAATCGTCATTATCCAAATCCTAATGGTAAATATCAGCAGAAATATCCATACTACGATGCGGATGCGGATAACCCGTGCCAACAAAAACCATTTAATATAGCAGATTTATACGGTATGCCTTGTCTTGATCCGTCTAAGCAATTTCATAGGCCGCTTTTTACTGAGTGAAGCGGAGCGGTAGATGCGGGATCCCCTGCAACGCGCTGTAAAGTTTACTAGCACAGAATTTTGATGGAGACCCCGTATAAAAAACAGATTTACGGGGTTTGGTGCTTAAATATAAACTTTGTGAACATATAATGTGACCTTTACAGCTATGACGGTCCTGCACGATAGAAGTCACGCCCTCTCTTTCATCCCGCCCTCAGCCGCAATTTTTGCTGCATGAGAAAAACTTTCATCCAGTGGCGCAACTGAACCTGAAATTAAATGCTGGTGCAAGTATAAGTGATTTAGGTAATTCACATCCTTTTGCTGTCTATGGAAGAACTCGGCATCCAATTCGCCAGGTTTTTGTTTAGGCAAGCCACCTCTTTGTTCGAGAGCAAACCAGTAATTATATTCATCAAGACTGATGCCATCCATATTTTTCATTAAGCGTAGTGCTTCACGACCTAAATTATCATACATACCAATTATTAATTCAGCTCTTTCTGGGCTCATGCCTGTTGGCAGATCTATTTGTGAAACTCCAGCACGGATTGCATGTTCGTTTGACTTCCTATTAGTTGGACGGCTTTTTTGTCCTGCCGCTTCTAATATGTCGCCGATATCATTTTCAGATACATCTAATCCTGCCAGATATTTTCTTATCTCAAGCTTATCAAGGCTTAAGAGGTTAATATGCTTTACCTGATCATTAGTGAGAACACATTGGTTTTGTTTTTCCTCTAAAATTTTATTTAAATGCTGAGCATATGCCTTAAGCAACGCTTGTTGATCTTTTATGTTTTTAGGCTGCTCACGTAAAACATCTACGGCAATCTCAGTGAACTTACCATCGTGGCGCTCCCTGTTGTGATAAACATTTTCGATGAAATGAACTATCAGGTCATCAACTGCTTTTTTACCTGGGGTAACATGGCATGTAACTACAGTCTCACGAGCAACTCTTTCATACTCATCATCGAATAATTTTTGAGCGGCAGCTACTTCAATTTTTAAGTTTTTAGCAATACGTTCAACGCATTGTTTTTCAGCTGGGATGCCACCACCAGGTTTGCTGGTTGGCTTTGATTGCTGTGTTGGCGATTCTACCCATGCGCTTTTATGCTTATCAATTCCGCGCTGTTGTATCGCCTGAAGTTCTTTAAATAATTTAATCTGCGCATCATTTACAGCAACGCCTTTTTCACGCATTGCATTTAATATTTCAAAATGTGAAATATGAGTTAGGAATTCTTCGTCCATAGTTGGAACTTTTATTGGGCAAACACTATGTACGCGCACTGGCCTTTTTAACTGGAAGGCTAAATCTACCACAGTTTTTCCTACGCCAAATGTATCAGTGCGTTCTTTTGATAATATAGGGAGCTGTTTTTGCTCTTTGAGCTCTGAATAATGCGCATGTACAGTAATTGCAAAATTATTTAGCTGGTTTGCGCGAAGGAAATCACCAGATTCCCTTGCATGTTCGGCAGCAATTTTTAGCTGGCTATCTACATATTCAATAATCTCTTTCCATTTATATGCAGGGATATTCGGCGCAAATGCCTTGCCACCTGCGCTAGTGTGGCCTAGTAATGCCGAACCTACAATAGTCTGCCCAACTTCCTTTGCAGTCATAGTTGGCTGCAGGCTGTGCTCATAATTTATTAGTATGTTATTAAAGCCTTCACTATGCAGCTCTTCAACAATGTTAGTTAGGTTATATAAGTTGATTGCATGACGGTTGGCAAAATCGAACGCCCTAATCTCGTAAATAATGCCATTCTTTTTGCAGATAGATGCTTTTTCCCTGACGTGCTTCCTAAAAGTAGCTATGTCCCTTGGCGTAAGTGCATCAGCATTTTCAGCGCGTAATAATTCAACATAATGTAATTTATGTACGAGGTGACCACTTGCGCTCAAATTATCAGAAATTTTCTTTGCATAACTTTCAGCTTCAGCTTTAGTTATATCTTCTGCTAATTTATATGGATCACGGCCCGCCATTATCGGTAACTGTCCTCTTGTGCCGCCGCCGCCGACTACGCCATGTAAAATATTAGGGCCGCCCTCTAATCCATTAATCTGCGCTAGTGTTGTGTGGTAATCAAGCATATGTCTGTAATCAAAAGGAAACCCTTTCATAAAGGATTGCCATACATCACGCTCTTCATCGATGATTTTCACTACTTCTGCGGATGGTTCTGCGCCCCAAGTTTTCTTTAGCCACTCGGAAGGGGTTATTACATTTAGATGTTCTTTTGTTACTTCTCCGAGCTGAAATGGATTAACGCCTCGTGCTAATAGTGATGGTAATTGTAACGTTTGTGCGAAGGTTGTGTTGTATCGTCTCGGGTGTAAGCTTGCTGTTGCGCCACGAGTTAGTATCGATTTCATTGCATTCCTCAGATTAAATTGTAACTTTAGGTTAAACTAATTAATTAGATAATTAATGCAATTAATTTTTTGTTAATTTTTGCAAATGTGATTTTATCATTTTCAGTAATGTCAAGATTGCTTCTTCGTAGTCGCTTTGCTCCACTCATCGCAATAACGTTATTGCCATGAGCCTACTGGAAGGAGTGCGAGGAAGCAATTTAACGTGATGGCAAACTTATAAGGAGGGAATTAAATTAAATCAGCTATTGATTTTATAGTAAAATGGAATTAGGTTGTGCTCGCATTTAATTTTATAATGTTTGAACATGACAAAAAATTTAAGCAAACGGCCTTTATCGCCACATCTCACAATATATAAACCACAAATTTCTTCAGTTTTATCCATTACTCACCGTATAACAGGTTTTGGCCTTTTTGTAGGTAGCCTGTTACTTTCCTGGTGGATTATCCTGAATGTTTACGGCGAAGCTGAGTGGTTTAATAAAATTGTTGAATCAATTCCTGGCAAAGCATTCTTGTTCCTTTGGACGTTGGCGCTATACTACCACTTATTAAATGGCATCCGCCATTTGTTTTGGGATGCAGGTAAAGGCTTCCAGATTAAAACACTGAATTTAACAGGTATCCTGGTATTAATCGGCACAGTTGCCTTAACTCTGGCAAGCTGGCTTGCCGTGTGCTTTATGGGAGGGAACTAAAGATGGATTTACGTACGCCTCTCGCAAAAGTTAAAGGGTTGGGAACTGCACATAGTGGGGTGCATCACTGGTGGATGCAGCGCGTTACGGCAGTTGCTTTAATTCCTTTAGTAATCTGGTTTGTTATTTTAGTAATACGCGCCAGCGTTAATGCCGAAACTTTGATTAGTTATCTTAATCATCCATTTAATGCTGTAACGATGATTTTATTCATTGTAGCGATGCTTTATCATGGTTGCCTTGGCGTGCAGGTTATTATTGAGGACTATCTTCACTGCCCGTGTGGGAAAATTGGCCTGCTTACTCTTGTGAGATTTCTTACGGCAGCAACGGCATTAGCCGCAATTTTAGCTGTTATATATGCCCATGTTGCAACGCCAATGCCAATACGCAAAGTTGAAAAGGAAGTTCGTACATGGCAACAGGATTTTAATAAAAGACTGAAAGCTATTACTGGCGGTGGTGAGGACGAATGAGTTAGTGTAACGGTATAACAGTATAACGGTATAACAAATTTTCAGTTACACTGTTACACCGTTACGCTGTTATACTAATTGCGTAAACGCAAAGGTTAAATTATGACAAATAAATATGAAATAATAGATCACGAATATGATGTTGTAGTAGTAGGCGCCGGTGGTGCAGGCCTGCGTGCAACTTTCGGAATGGCAGAAAAAGGTTTGAAAACCGCTTGTTTGTCGAAAGTATTCCCAACTCGTAGCCACACAGTTGCGGCGCAAGGCGGTATCAGTGCTGCCCTTGGCAATATGGGTGAAGATGACTGGCGCTGGCACATGTATGATACAGTAAAAGGTTCAGATTGGCTAGGCGACCAGGACGCTATTGAATATATGTGTAAGGAAGCACCAGCTGCAATTTTAGAATTAGAGCATTATGGTGTGCCGTTTTCGCGTACAAAAGAAGGTAAAATTTATCAACGCCCATTCGGCGGAATGACTACCCATTATGGCGAAGGTAAAGCTGCACAACGTACATGCGCGGCGGCAGATAGAACGGGCCACGCCATTTTGCATACACTTTATACACAAGCCTTAAAACACAGTGCAAAATTTTTCATTGAGTATTTTGCCCTTGATTTGATTATGGATGA
>JAJONM010000024.1 GCA_021323415.1 Rickettsiaceae bacterium | reverse complement strand
ACATTTCCTGATATAGCAAAGTATTTCCATAACTCACAGGATAAGCAACACCAAATCAAAATCCTCGAAATGCAGATCGAGCTACAGCGGCAAGGCAGCACACAGCGCCTTGAGGAAATCACCGTGCAAGGCAATCAGCAGGCTGATATTGCAGAAAGTGAGGCTATTTATAAAACCTATACAACAGGCATTGATTGGGTGGATGCACTTAACGGTACTGTACGCCCTATAATTGCCTATTCATTCTTCATTTTATACGCCACAGTAAAAATTGTGAGCTTATATGTGCTACCAACCGATACTTCTACTTCTGTTTCTTTAATATATACAACACTATGGACAGATGAAGATGCCGCCATTTTCGCCGGGATTATCAGCTTTTACTTCGGTCAGCGAGCAATGAATAAAGTAAGAAAACCTTGATTTACTCCTTAAACTATATAACGCCTCCCCTCATATTCCCTCTCATATTTCCCTTCACAGCCAATCCAAATCATTAGAATCCCGTTCTTTTAAATCAATCGCTTAAAGTGGATATGCTACTTCTTTTGTTGTATATCTGTAGTTATTATGTTATCTTCCTGCGACTTTCATCCATTTTAATTTATCAGTTGCAAAACAACCTAAATGTTTTAGTAATGGTTGTTGCAAAGGCAAAAGCAATATACTTTTTGGTGTGGTAACTGCATTTTGTTAACGATTTATTAATAATTAGGATGTATTAGTACGACGTCATTTTTTTCTGGAACAGGAAGTTTCGGAAGTATCGTTCAGGTAGGTTAAAGGAAGAGCTGGGGAGCCTACTATGTTACGCATATTAAATAGTTTTATCTGTCTATTACTCAGCTCATTGCTGGTATTACAACCATTTGTGGCGAATGCGCAGGTTGTGGTAGACACATCAATTGCGGCGAATGCTCCTAAATTAGATGTAGCGCCCAATGGCGTACCTGTTGTAAATATTGTGTCTCCGACTGCAGGCGGTGTCTCCAAAAATACTTTTACAGATTTCAATGTCGGGCAAGAAGGGCTAATATTAAACAACTCCCTGGTTTTGGGAGTTTCTCAACTTGGTGGAGCATTGCTTGGCAACCCTAATTTTACCACAGGTAAATCCGCTAAAATCATCTTAAATGAAGTGACCGGGACCAACCGCTCGAATCTCCTCGGTGCCACTGAGATTTTTGGTAGCAAGGCTGAGTATGTGCTGGCTAACCCTAATGGAATTACCTGTAATGGCTGTGGTTTTATCAATACTCCGAGAGTTACCCTGACCACTGGACTGCCGCAGATGTCCGGCGGCAATTTAACCGGGTTTGATGTTGAAGGTGGCGATGTCCTGTTTGAAGGACTGGATGTAAATGCCCTAAATGTAGACTCTTTTGACATTATCACCCGCACGGCGAAGCTGACTTCAGCTATTTATGCGGGCGACGAGCTGAATGTAATTACTGGCCGCAATAACGTTGATTATGCTACTCGTACGGCCACTGCCAAAGCGGATAATGGTAGCGCAAAACCAGCACTAGCTATTGATTCGGCGGCGCTAGGCGGGATGTATGCCGGTAAAATCGGGCTGGTTTCAACGGAAGCTGGCGTTGGTGTTAAAACTGATGGCACACTGGCTGCATCGGCATCTGACGTTGTAATTACCGCTGATGGCCGCATTGAATATAAAAATGTAAATGCAAAACAGAATATAAAAGTAAGCGGCAAAGGCATAAAACAATCTGGCGATGCCTATGCAGGTAAAGACATTGAGATAAATTCACAAGAAGAGATTGACTTACAAGATGGTTTTACCGCAGCTGGCGGCGATGTTAACCTGTTTGCTCATGATGATATCAATAATTTTAACATGGTACTTTCAGGTGTTGATGCGCAAAATTTAGGCAATGATGTTACGTTTAGCAGCAATGGGCTGGGTAGTGTCCTTATAAGTGCGGGCGGCAATCTTAATAATAACGGTTTTATCTCAGCATCGGATGCGCTTTTGATTACCGCTACCACTTTCACGAACGCTGATCTGGTACAAAGCGGTGGTTATATGCAGATTGCGGCTAATACGATCGACAACAGCAATAGTTTTATAATGGATGCTGACGGGAATATCATTAATGGGATAGTGGCTGGCGGCGATTTGGATATCAGCGGTAACTTAAACAATAATAATGGTGCTGTGGTTGCAGGTGGCTTGTTATCGGTTACAGGTGACATAAATAATGCCAGTGGTTTGATTGTATCGACAGATGCGCTGACTCTTACCTCAAACACTATAACGAACACTTCCGGCAATATAATCGGCGGCAGTGCAATCTTTAACGCAGCAACCATCGACAATACCTCCGGCCTGCTCTCGGCATTTGGCGATATGGTTATCAACGCGACAACCGCGGCCACTAACTACCTCGGCACAATTTACGCTGAAGGTGATCTGACTGCGAAAAATGTTAGTAACAACGAGGGTGTTATCCAGACTGAGGGTGATATAGTTCTTACCAACAATGGTACAGCGCTGAATAATAATTTAGGCAATATACGTGCAGTAGGTAGCGATTCTACAATCACGGTAAGTGGTGTTGGTGATTTGCTGAACCTCGGCGGGATAATCCAGGCGCAAAGTAATATCGACTTAAACATCAATAATAATTACACAATTAACGGCGACATCGCGACCAACGACCATATCGATATCACCGCGTGGAGCGTGACCAATAATGCTGATGTGCAGGCTGTAGATTATATTTTACTGACGCTGACACAAGGCGGGTTTACCAACAGCTCGGGCGCAAAGTTAATCTCGAACACATCAGTTGCCATCGATGCGCAAAGTGGCAACATAATCAATAACGGTGAAATTTCCGGCCCGGTGATTGATATTACGGCTGGAAACGGCAACCTTACTAACAGCAGCGCAGGGATTATATCGAGCGCGAGCACTCTTGATATTGAGGTGTCAGGCGCGATAAACAATGCAGGCCGCATCAGCTCACTTGCCGCAACCACAATCGATGCTGCAACGCTTTCCAATACCGGCCAAATCGCCAGCGATGACACGCTGACTATCACTACAACCGGCAACAGTATCCACAACACCAATGGTGGCCTTTTATACGCTTCTAACGATCTTACGCTGCACACTACTGATTTAACCAATACCAATTCTGATATCTTCAGTTTAGATGGTGATATCACT
Source organism: Rickettsiaceae bacterium (assembly GCA_021323415.1). GTDB lineage: Bacteria > Pseudomonadota > Alphaproteobacteria > Rickettsiales > UBA6187 > JAJONM01. The sequence goes on along the minus strand of JAJONM010000024.1, from coordinate 18,414 downwards.
ATCGATAAAACTGCAGGGGTGAAAAACGCAAGTGTCACTAACACTTCCGGCACTATACAGGCTATGATTGGTAATATAAGGATCGATACCAACTCGCTCACCAATAACCGCAGTTATTATGCAACTGTTGCTCCACACCGTTATGATAGCAACGGCAATATAATAGTCTATTCAGGTGTGGCCGAAGGCAGTACGCCTTATGTAGATTTTAGTGGTTATGATACACGTAACCGTATTGATTTTAACGACTCTGCGCATAACACTTATTATATTTACCGCGTGCATGGCTCTAATGCCGCTGCCGCATCAATACTTGCTGGTAACGATATAAATATCAATGCCATTAATGTATTAAACGATGCCGGTGTGATAGCTGCAGATAACGATATTACGATTATCGCCAATTCGATAATTAATCAGGCGAGGATAGTTTCAGATTGGGCATATGTAAGCATATGGCGTGATAGCCATCCTGGCTGGTATGGTACATTGCTTGTGTCTGATTATAACCCTGAGGCATTTGCTTCCTATAATTTACAAAGCGCTATTGCCCCTGCGTCAATTATCGCTGGTAATAACCTGACAGGCAACGTGACTAACCTGAATAACGCGCAAAGCGGTTCTAACGGGTCATCTCCTGTTATATACGCACAAAGCGGTAATACGCTTTCATCCTCTGCCACTCCAACTGTAAATGGCCTTGCGATTGAAGATGGCGCAACTGCGTATAGCAACAGCGCAGCGCTTGATACATCACTGTTTGCTAATTTACCGACAGATGATAATGGTTTATTCAAAATCAATACCGTACCGGGCAGCAATTATCTGGTTGAGACCAATATTAACTTTATTAATTTGAACCGTTTTATGGGTTCTGATTACTTCCTGACGCGTATTGGATATGTGCTTCCTAACGGCACGAAGCTCCTCGGTGACGCATTTTATGAAACCAGATTGGTGAGCCAAGCGATTTTTGAACGCACAGGGCAGCGCTATTTAGCCTCCGGCATTGGCACTGACTTTGCCCAGATGCAGATGCTTATGGACAATGCTTTTACCCAAATGGCCGGATTAAGCCTGCAAGTTGGTATTGAACTTACGCCTACACAAATCGCAAGCTTAAACAGCGATATAATGTGGCTAGTCGAAGATGAGATAAATGGGCAGAAAGTGCTAAAGCCAGTAATTTATCTGGCACAGGCAACCCTTGATGCATTAAATGGTCAGGGATCTAAGATAATAGCGGGTAATAATGCAACGCTGGTTGCTAGTAATAAACTGGTCAATAGCGGCTTGATACTGGCAGGTAATGACATCACCCTTGCCGGGCAGAACGAGCTGCTAAACAGCGGCAAAATCAAGGCCGGACGTGATATAACCATGGTATCCACTAACGGCAATGTTAGTAACGTTGCCACTATTGCACGTGGCGGCAGTGGAACTTATGTGGTTTCCAGCCTGCAGGCTCAGGGCGAAATCAACGCAGGCCGTGATGCCAGCCTAACAGCGGGTGGCGATATAAATAACACAGCATCCAATATTACCACTGGTAATGATCTGGCAATGACCGCTGGCGGCAGTATAAACATCACAACTGATGCACTACATAACCACACCGAACTGCACGCTAAAAAACGTACTAAGATTGATGACACAGTAAAGCATGTCCCTTCCAACATCAAATCTGGTGGTGATGTGGCATTAGATGCAATTAATGATGTAAATATTATAGGAAGTAACCTGCAAGGGGAAAACGGCTCTATAGTTTCACAAGTTGGCAATGTAAATATTAAAAACGCTGTTGATTCTGTTGAGAGCTATACCGCCACTAAGAAAAAAGGGTTTCTATCAAGCAAAAGCGATAAAGTTTTTGATCATCAGGAAACTGCAGTGGAAAGCAATGTGGCGTTTAACAATAATTTATCCATAGATGCGGAGCTTGGTGACCTTAACATCCAGGGTTCTAATCTTGATGTAAAAAATAATTTAAATGTAGGTAGTTTTACAATTGCCCTTAACCCTGATGGCTCACCGAAAATCAACCCAGATGGAACATATCAGACTATCAGCGGCGGTTCAGTTCAAAATGTAAATATTACTGCGGCAGAGTTACACAATGTACATTGGGAAGAACATAAGAAATCCGGCTTTAATTTGGGCAAATTAATTGATATTAGTTCATTAATGAAGCCTGATTTTTCTAACCCCTTTAAAAAGCCTGCCTCATCTGTAAAACTTGATACATTTAAAATTGAGCAGACCTCTACTAAAACTGGAACTTCCAATACCCAGTTGCATGCGTCTAATGTTAATGTCGGTGGTAATTTAACCGTAAATGCCACCGAAAACTTGACCATAGCAGGCTCAAATGCTTCTGTAGGCGGAAATGCCAATATTAATGCCGATAAGGTTGATATTAAATCAGCGGCGCAAAGTGATTCATCTTATAGCAAAGAGAAAAAAGTAGTGCTTGGTGAGACTGAAGTCGGCTTCAGGGACAATTCCTTTAAAGCCGGTGTAAAAGGAACTGGTGAAGAACATAAATATGATGAGCAAAATACTACGCAGCAATCATCTAATTTGACTGTTGGCGGCAATCTTTTGATTAACTCACATAATGATGTAACCATTGCAGCTTCAAATGTTTCAGTCGGTGGCGATGCAGATGTCAAGACAGGCGGTAATTTTAATTTAGTTGATGCAAGCGATACGCAAAAAACCAACACGGAAAACTCTAAGTTAGAAGTGGAAGTCGGTGTAAAAGTAGGAAATGCCTATGTTGATGTCGGATTTGCGGCTAAGGCACTTGTTGACGCGCAAAAAGCCCTTTCTGATGCGAATAAAAAGCTGGAGAAAATGAAGGACCTGAAAGAACAGGGTCGCGCCAGCCAGAAAGCTGTTGATTTAGCTTATACACAGGTAGCTATGGCAGCAACAGGAGTGGCTACTGCAACTACCAGCCTTGCCCTGGCAACTGCCGGAGCAGCATCTGCTGCCAGCACATCTTATGGAACAGGAATGTATGGTGCTGTTTATATGGATACGACAGCACATACCGATTTTATGCAAACAGATAGCTCGCAATCAGTAGGCTCAACATTCATTGCCAGCAATAATATCAATATCGCTGCCGCTGGCGACTATAACATGATCGGCTCGCAGTTAGCATCGGAAAATGGAGATGTGACAATCAGCGCAACCGAGGCAAATATAAAAGCCGGCGAAAACACTTACGAAAACCAGTCCGGCTCTAAAACCGTCACTGCCGGAGTTTCGTATGGCAATAACGCTGTTGGTATGCATGCTGGATATAGCCAGTCGGATAATTACATATTATCCAACACGCATACCAACTCTGAAATTACCGCAAAAAATGGCACATTCAGCCTGACCACCGGCGGCGATACCAATATCCGTGGCGGCAATATCACTGCCGACCATGTCGCATTGGATATCGGCGGAGATTTGAATCTGGAAACCTTGCAGGATACTTATGAGCAGCAGGGTAGCAGCTTTGGGATAAGCATTGCCGGCGGAAAAGGCTCTCCGGCATATCTGAACAATGCCAGCATCAGCCTTGGCGCGACAGATATATACAGTAGCACGACTGGCCGCGCTACTGGGATTATGGAGCTTGCGAGTTATGACAGCAGCCTGTCTGAGGCTGATAATCTGAGTAACCTTCTGAAATCACCAAGCGTTAATGTTGCTGGAAATATCGATAACCAGACAGTGAAGGAAGATGTAAACTTCACCGATGCGGATTTTCAAGGCACGATAACTGTTCCTGTGAACTTGTTTACTGAAAAAGGCCGTGCTGAGGTAAAAGAGGCTTTCGTAAATTTTGATAATAACCTTGCGACTGTGGGAACTCATATTGCCAAAAGTGCCGAAAATGTTGTTGATTCTATTGCAGGTACTTTCAACGGCGAAAATAAGGACGCAGGTGTTCTTGATACCTTGGCTGACAAACAAATAGCCCAGACCACAAGCATTGCAAGAAGCAGGGATAACCGTGCAAGGGATACCCTTACAAACACCGAACTCGGTCAATCACCGGACAATATTCAATATGCTTTAGGCGTAGGGTCTGCTGAAGATAACGAAGTTTACAGCAACGAAAATGATGGCGATTTTGGATTCTATGACACTCAAAACAAGCAAGGATATGTGAATCTTGGGGAGAATGCCTTGAATGGGGAGTGGTTGATATTCACTGACGCCCATGAAACGGCTCATGGTACAAGTGATAGCGAGGCATATGCCAATATGATAGGCGGCGGCGCGGTTTCAAGCTGGAATACATTCTCAAGTATCAACAACGACTATTACCAATCAGGTTATAATGCGGCAAATTATGGTATCAGAACCGCTGATAACTCTTACTACCAGCCAACGCAAGCGCAATATAACTATGTTTACAATCCAGTTAGCAACTCAGTACTAAATCGCAATACCGTGGCTGCTAATGCGGTTCCTGAAAGTAGCAAGGATCACAACACCGTTATGCTTGGTGGTGCTGGAGAAGAAAGCGAAACCAAGATTTATATGACAGCATTACAGGATAAATTTAAAAAGGCCGGAGTTGTTCAGCCGGAATATATTCCTATTAGTCAAGGCGGGAAAGTGCCTAATGTTATAAATACGGTATTAAACGTAAATGGTAACATACCTTATGTTGTCTCTGATGATATTTTTAGGTATGCTCCTGTGAGTACAATAGTAGATGCGTCAAATGATGAAGGTGGACAACGAAATATTGTCGGCTATTCTTACGGCTCAGTGATGGGTGCTAACGCAGCTCTACAATTAGCTAACCAAGGTATATATGTTGATAACGTTGCATTGGTTGGCAGTCCTATTTCTAGTAACTCGGCATTATACAACGATTTGAAGAATAATAAGAACATTGGAAATGTCGTTAGATTTGACATATCTAACGACCCTTTGAGTAATGGAATCAATTTGGATTATTTTGTATCGTCTGACGACTTGCAGAATAATTCCATTACTAATAATGTCATAACTAGACTACCTGACAGAATTAAGCAGGGACTGGATGCTCATTTTTATTACATAAATAACAATCAGAATCAGCAAGATACTTTATCTAAAAGCGTTGCAGAAGATTTTAACAAAAAATGAAAATATTTCAGATGAAAACAGATAATAAGGCATTAAAGAGAATAAGTTATTATTGTGATATAATAAATATCAGATCTCTTCTACAAGCCCTATTAATTGGCTTTGGTGGAGTTCTTTTCAATCTTTTTATGTTATTTGCTGCTGCTATTAATTTAGAAAAAAGATATTCAGATATTATGACAAAACTGCTTTTTTATCCTTTTTATGCTTCCGTAGCATTTTATTTGTTTTGTCTGATTAGCAAAAAGAAAATTAAATTTTCTTACCTTGCTATGGTTACTATTTCTGTCCTTATTTTGGTCACATTATTGATTGATGGTTATATTTATTGCTGTACAATGACAAATCAATAAAGTTTAAAGAGAATATTTTTATTATGGTTAATATATTTATGAAGAATTTATTTATAATATGGATGCTCCTGTATATAACAAGTTGTATAAGTCCTGAAAATAAAATACCTAATTTAAAAGAAGCTTACTCAAGAGGTGATGGTGCGATAGTTATAGGATATTCACCAGGCAGTAATTTTTTAGGAGGAGATGTAAAATTTGAATTAGAGAACATAAATAACGGAGAGAAGAAAGACTTAAAATTTCCATTAGGATTCAGAGATATAACAAATGGAAGAAGAATAAGCTCTACAACATTGCCACAGTATAAAGTAGTAGATCTAAAACCAGGAAAGTATGAAATAAAATCAATTACATTTTCTAACTACAAAAAACAAATTCATCAATCTGAAAAAGCATTTTTTACTTTAAAAGCTGGACAAACTTTGTTTTTAGGTGCTTTTATTCCACATAACCTTATTAATTCCTATCAAACTATAAACATCCTAAGACCAATTAACATAAATACAGTTGATGAGAAAACTAAAGAGATTGTGTTAAATCAGTCTAAGGGTTTCAATATACCGGAGCCAAGGCAATATTATGAATCAACCGTAACCACTATAAATGTGCAAGGTTCAGAAAACACCGTTAAAATAGCTATAATAAATGATTTTGAAGATGCAAAAGAATACTTAAAAATCAAATACAATGTATCAGATCATATAGAAAGAGATGGTTTTTATACTAACTATCCTCAGTGGAACTCGCATGAGGAAGATAAAGTTCAAAAAGAATCAGCTAAAAGTATTGAACAAATCACTAAAAAATACGGCAGATGTTCTTTCTTAATTCCGTACACAATATGTCACAAATAGGATTGTCTTATAGGTATAGAAATATCCCCATCTGGATAGGCTTGTACCGAAAAAATTACTATGAAGAGTCTTTAGGTCAGAATAAATGAATACTGCAAAAATATTTTCCATAACTGTTTCAATATTGATGATTACAGGATGTGCAATGCCATGCATAACTAAAGAATGTGCTTTAAAAAAGCATCATGAACGTTTTGAGAAACAAATGGCTAAAGAAGAAGCCAGCGCAAATCTAGCATTACTGGAAGCATCTACCAGAAAAGATTATAAATACCTAATTAGACAACAAATATTAAATAAGTGGTATATTCCCGTAAGTCCAAAAAAAGACCGGTACGAAGTTGTGATTGAAATAATGATTGCTGATGATGGGACTGTTGCAAAAATTGATGTGGTTGATCAGAAACAGTATAAATCAGACAATTTTTATCGTGCCCTTGTAGATTCATCAGTAAGGGCAATTCATAAAGCGAGCCCTATTAAATATTTACCTAAAGATTTACATGAAAAATGGAAAAAAACAACGCTAAATTTTGATCCATCTGAAATTATGTAAATCATTTTACGTAATTAAATTAACAAGCGTACAACCAGTGCGTGCTAAACTAATGTTGACATCCTCCATTAGGCTGCTAGAAAATCTATACTGATTTTTCCCTAGATATTATGAAAAAGGAATTACGTAATGAAAAAAATATTTGCCATATTAACAGTTTGTTTATTAGCTGCATGTTCTACAACTGAATACCGTTACATGAATAAAGATGCTCAAAAATCAATTTCACTGCATAATTAAAAAGTATCTGTCAGCAAGGTAAATTTACATCTTATTGAGGATAGAATTACTGGCAAAAGATCGGCAGATAACGCTGGTTCGCAATATTTAAACACCGCTCAAATGAGTGACTTGTTAAAAAGCAGCATAACTTCCGGTTTGAAAGATGCCGGCATTTACGGCGATGATGCTACCTATAATGCAGAAATTTCTTTAGATGCGGCAAGAAGCTATCTGGCCTTTTCAAAGGATAAATACGCCGGATTGAACGTTAAGGAAGTTGATATAAAAATCTTCAAGGGCGGAAATTTATTCGCTGAAAAATCACTAAAAGGTCAAATAGATTGTGGTCATAACCGTGGATTCGCTAATAATTTAGCAAGTATCGCAAAGACCGTTACAGCCCAAAAAGGCAACTCTGAAGAAATAGAAGATGTTAAATATTGCGGCCTTTCAATTGCACGGACTATCGGTGAGTTGGGAAATTAATTCTTAATAGAAGGTAGTTCCAATGAAACGTCAAATACCAAAAGCAGAAGTAGATAAGGCAAAAGAAGAATTAAGGGATGCCTTTATATCAAGAATAATCAGGGATGTTAATGATAATGGGTGTTGGCATCTGAAATCCATTGTAAAATCTAAGGAAGTAGTGGACTTCATAATCCATTATAGCCACAAGGGAACGAAGAGAATATTTTTTAAGGCTAAAAGGCTAGCTTTTGAGTATTTTAATGGAGCTATTGCTGAAAATTTTGTTGTATATCCAAACTGCGATGACAAATATTGCATTAACCCTGATCATCATTACCTATCAACCTCAGCCGATTATCTTAAGAAACTTGAACAGGATGGTATTTTTACGAGAACACGCGGCTTTAAACATAGCCCACAAACCATAGCCAAAATGTCAAAAGCCCATAAAGGCAGGAAACCAAGCAAGAAAACCAGACTTAAAATGCGGCTGGCAAAGTTGGGGCATGACAATAGATCTCCCGAAACTATAGCGAGATGTACAGAATTATATTATCGAGGGGAGAAAAATCCCAAAGCAAAATTGACCAATGAACAGATACTTGAAATCAGAAAACTAGAAAACTTATGCTCCGCAAGTGAGCTGGCAGAGCGTTACCCCGTTACAGCAAAGCATATAACAGCTATCTGGAATAGAAGGGTCTGGAAACATATTTAATTGACTCAGCCTATGTGGTGGGCGAAAGTTAAAACAAATAAAGTTTCAATGCTTATGTAAGCTCCTTAATTGTAATTTTCCTCTTGAAACCAACCGGAAATTGGAATACGGTTGCAAATACAGTAGTTTATTCCTAGACACCTGGTATGGTTTTATGTTATATTGCTGCACCGAAAAAGTTTTATGAATTGTATTGTAGGAGGCTGATATGGGTAAGAGTGTTTTTGAGAATGTAAATAAGGCACTGAAAGATGTTGCTGATAAAAAACCTAAAGATCAGGTAAAATCATTTGAAGAAGCTGCGAAAGCCATATCAAAATCTGGTAAGGATGCTACTTTAGGCCAGGCTTATCAGGCATTTATCGTTGCTTATCAAAATAACAGCCAGCCGAAACTAGATAAAAAATATGATTCAGTTGTTGCAGAAGCGACAAAACGTCAACAAGCAACTGCGGCACAAGCTACTCCGGTTTCTAAGAAATCTAGTGATTCTTCGATTTCCAAATCTGCTTCAACTTCATCTGATTCTCCAGTACGTAAAGATTCAGGAGATACAGTAGTAGGTTCAGGTGTATTTACTGGTAAGCTTGCAGCGGCTGAAAAAGCTAAATCTGCTGCAAAAGGTGAATTTGCCAGTGCTGAAGAGGCGTGGGATGTAGCGTTGAGTTTGAGCTTAACTACAGAAGGTAAAACTCCAGATCAGGTTATTGCTATTTGCAAGGAAGAAATTGCAATTTATAAAAAAAACCCGCCATTAAATGATGCTACCAAAGATAAAATATTTAATGACGAGGCTAGCATTGCAATAAGAGGTTATGCGGGTGCATATTCTGAAATGGCTTTAAGGTATATGACTAAGGCAAATGACCAAACTCAGGATGCAGCATCAAAAAAGGGATTTGTCTGTGCAGCATGGATTAACACTCAAGAATCACTAAAAATTAATCCAAATGATAAATGGGCGTGTGACTTAGTTGTTAGACTTGATAAAATTGGTGTAAAACAAGCTCATGTTGAAGCATGGAAAGCAAGCGGTGGTGAAAAGGCATTAGAGGCTGCTGAGTCTTTAAAAGCAAAAAAACCGGAACAGGGCGCAACCACTGCAGCAAATATAGAGCAAAACAGACGAACAGCCACTGTAGCTGTTTTGTAAGATAGAACTCCTTAGGTTATATCTGGCCCAATTAGACTCAATTGGCGTTGTAATATCAGGATGCAGGGCCTTTATGTGCGGGGCATGTAGTTGTATGTCGTTCTGGTAATTGGGGCGATAGCTTAGCCTTTTTTTACCTATTTTGTATTTTGTTAGAATTATACCTTTCTGAGGTAGATTTAGAAGAAAGATTCCAACAAAACCCAAGCTTATCTAATAAAGCTTTTCTATCTTTTCGCAGAGTTCCTTTTTTATAATATAATCTCTGCCTATTAATCCACTGCTGTAAGGATTTTTTATACTCGCCAGCTTGTGAAATATTACAATGTCCATTCTTTTCTTTAAACGCCTTTAGTTGCTCAAAATTATTATACCATAATTCTTCCAGTGTATCCCAACAAAAGCCCAGCTGGTTAAGTAATATTTTTCTCTCCTTAAGAAGAATATCTTTAGCATATGAATTTCTCTGTGCATAAACCCATGCAACAAGGACTTTGTCCTTTTTTTCATATTCCCTTGGCACATTACAATGCCCATGCTTTTCTTTGAATTTCTTCAATTTCTCAAAATTAGTATACCAAAGGTCTTCATAAATACCTTCCCAACAAAAACCCAATTGATCTAATAATACTTTTTTCTCCTCCAGCAAACGTCCTTCTTTATAACTTAATCTTAGCTTATTAACCCATGGTCCCAATGTTTTTTTATACTGACCAGCTTGTGGAATGTTACAATGCCCATTCTTTTCTTTAAATTTTTTTAGTTGCTCAAATTTAGCATACCAACTGCTATCAAGAACATTCCAGCAAAATCCAAGCTTATCTAGCAATGCTTTTCTTTTTTCTACAAGACAGCCTTTTCTATATCTAGTTCTTTGTTTGGAAACCCATTCTCCTAGCTGTTTGCCATCTCTTTTGTAATATATAGGTACATTATAATGTCCGTATTCTTCTTTAAATTCTAATAACATATTATACATATCGTCCCAAGAGCTTGAGAAAGATTCTATTACTTTAAGTAATATAGCTTCTTGAAGTTGTTTAAAATCTGAACTAGCTCCTAGAATTTGGAGTTTAGATTTAAGCGAATTATAATTTAAATTTTTGGCATTATATTTTAAGCTTGAAATGGCCTCCATGAATTCAACGTCCTGTTCCTGCATGGCATTAAGAATTTCCATTACAGTCTCATAGCCGGTTCTCTCAAAAGCACTTTCAAACGATTCATCAGCAGTTTGATCTAAAAATAATGGTATAAGTACATAGCCAAGTTTCTTATTTCCGTTCTTTCTCATAGCTCTGCCAACGACCTGTACTATATCGATTTGGCTGGATTTTTTATCCATAAATGAAATCATATCCACTGCCGGAATGTCTATTCCCTCAACAAGGCAACGGGCATTGGTTAATAGTGCCTTATTATTATCCTTAAATTCTTTCATATAGCTCTGTCTAAGCTTTGCAGGCAGACTACCGTTTATATGCCCCACCTCGACATCTTCAAAAAACTTTTCCTTCCTCATGCTATCCGCAAAATGTTTGGCTTGGGATATGGTTTTATGAAATGTTATTATTTTCTTACTTTGAAATTCTTTTATGGCCATTTCAACTGCTATTCTTTTTGCAGCATGTTCCGCATCTTCATTGTCCTGTATTTGCTTACTTACCATTTGTGAATTTACTACGGATACTATTACCTTATAATCACAGATAATATTTCTTTCTACTGCCTCTCTAAATGAGAGTGTATGGGCAACGGAGCCATAAATTGCTTCATTATCCATAGAATAAATCTCTATAGAATCTGAATTTTTCTTCTGTAGGCTGGAATGCTTTGGTGTTGCAGTCATAAATAGACGTTTTTTGATTGGTATATTTTTATTCAGCAATCCTGACGCAAATGCTGCATCAGTTGACTGGGCTGTCCTATGCGCTTCGTCAAAGAAGCCGAAGTCAAATTTGAAATCATCATTAATTGCTTCGGCTAGAACGTTGCCGGAATGATATGTAGCAATAACCAATTTAACAGCTTTTGTTTTACTACCTAGAAACTTTTTAACCTCAGTAGCAGAAGTAGTAATAGGGAAATTACACTCATCTTCATCCAGGTTTATGACATCATAATCAACAACAGAATTATTTGAGCATATTACCATTACTTCTGGCTTAATCCAACTCGTTGCATCAAGCCAGTCTTCCAGAAGTTGCTTTACGAGGGCTAATGATGGAACAAACACCACGATTGATTTAGCATTTAATTTCTCAGCAACCCATAGTGCCACTAATGTTTTGCCAGTTCCGCAAGCCATTACTGCAGTTGCTCGATCTGTCGTTTGAAATAATTCAATTATATTATCTATTGCCTCTTTCTGATGGCAAAGCGGCTCTTTTTGTTGCTTCAATTTATCTTTATTGCTCACCTTATTAGCCTCGAGTGAATTAGCATTAGATAAAGCGCCTTAACTTTATAATTAGCACTATATAAAAATAAGGTTAATAAAAGATTAACGACCTCAATCCTTCGTGCGCCATATAATGGAAACCAAGCCTTTTTCTTAATTTACTCCCACAATTCCCCATATTGTAACGTAATCCTTTTCTAATTTTTAACCTTTTGTGCCAAGTCAAGCAACTACTCGGCATATCCGCAATTACTCGCAATTGTTACAAATTATGTTGATGTTCTATCAATTCTATGGCTTCATTGGAGATGTAAGGAAAATATTTCAATAGGATTTGCGTAGGAAATCTTTAACTAAATATTAACATTAAATGGCTAAGATACGGGTAATTATAAATTTAATTATATTATTATTATGTCAAGCAAGTTAACTGATAAAAACACGGACATAAATGCGCCTATTGACGAATATGAAAATACTCCGCTTATGAAAGCAGTTGGTGAAGGAAACCTGAGAACCGTAAAACGGTTATTAGAAGCGGGGGCAGACCTCAATAAAGTTAACAAATATCATAATACAGCTTTATATAATGCCGTTCAACGTGGTTATACGGCGATAGTAGAATTTCTTATAAAGGCAGGGGCTCAGGTTAACTTTCCTGATAAGGATAGATGGTCTTTTCTACATACAGCCTCATTATTAGGCCACACCGATATTGTAAAAATACTTATAAAAGCTGGTTCAGATGTTAACCTTACTAATAAATATGGGAGCACACCTATTAATATTGCATCTAAAGAAAAGCATCTTGAAATTGTAAAGATTCTTTTAGAAGCTGGGGCAGATTTAAATAAAGCAGACCAATCAGGTGAAAGACCAATCATGCACCTGGCCGAACAACATAACCCTGAATTTATAAAATTATTTGTTAAAAATGGCGCGGAATTAAATGTAGCAAGCAAATATAGTACACCTTTAACAAGTGCTATTTATTCCAAAGATATATCTGTTGTAGAAACCTTATTACAGGCCGGAGCGGATGTGAATTATTTTGGGGATTACTCTCCTCCTATAGTATGTGCTGTACATAGTAATAATTTAGAAATGGTTAAGTTCCTTATAAAAAACGGAGCAGACATAAATTTAATAGGCAGCGATGGAAGGAGCGCCTTGCATGCTGCAGCAAATTGTGGTTATACCGAAATTGTAGATTTACTATTAAGCATTATTAGGCGGGATGAAAATATAGTGAAATATTGTATAATCACAGGAATTTCACAAATCTTTATGGCAGCGATAACCGAAAATACAGAACTTATAGAAAAGTTAGTTAAAAATGGTGTTAATGTTAATATTACAAATAGTGACAAAGACACTCCCCTTATCTGGGCTGCAAAGAATGGAAAAACAAGTTCTGTAAAAACACTAATCGCATTATTTGCTAATGTTGAACAACGGGGTGAGTATGATAATACCCCTATTTATTATGCTGCAGAACATGGCTATGTAGACATAATTAGGCTATTAGTAAAGGCGGGGGCAAATGTTAACGTATGTGGAAATTCCCGTTCTCCTCTTTCAGTTGCTGCATACAATAATCAAGCCGATGCAATAAAAGAACTTATAGCACATGGAGCAGATGTTAATCTGATTGATAATTTTGAGGGGGCGCCCTTATTTTGGGCAGCTATAAATGGGCATACACAGTCAGTTGAGTTATTAATTTCTCTAAATGCAAATGTAAATTTAGTTTCTAGAGAAGAAAATACGCCTCTTACTATAGCTGTTGAACGTGGGCATCAGGATACTATAAAAGCCTTGTTAAGTGCAGGTGCTGATTCAAATATAGCTGGCAGGTACGAGAAAACTCCACTTATACTGGCTACATATGCTGGAAATAGTGAGATTACTCAATTATTAATCGATAATGGCGCCAATGCTGATACGCCAGATACTTACGGAAAGACGCCGCTTGTTATTGCCGCAGAAAAAGGATTCATAGAAATTATAAAAATTCTCCTTAAAGGTGGAGCGGATATAAGTAAGGAAGGAGGTGTCTACACTCCAATTGAAGAAGCTGTTGATCGTAACCATATGCAGGCCATAAAGTTATTACTCAAGGCTAGTATTGATAGAAATATATTTGAAGAATACGGGGCTAAGGCTCTCTCACATGCTATTTATAATAACAAAATAGATGCAATAAAAATGCTTGTAAAAGGTGGGGTTAACATAAACAGAGCTAATGGTTGTAACACTCCTCTTTGTTGGGCAGCCTATAATGCCCATAGTGGTAAATTTGAAATGGTAAAAACTTTACTAGCATTAGGCGCTGACCCAAATTTTGTTCCACAAAAAGGCACTCCTTCACTCTATTATGCAGCAAGTAAAGGAAACCTGAAGGTTCTTAAATCATTGTTAAAAGCAGGGGCAAATCCTAATTTAAATGTTGAAAACGAATACGATTCACCAGAAAAACTAACCCCATTGCTTGTTGCGGTTCGTAATGGAAATAAAGACATAAAAAGAGCATTGCTAGCTGCAAAAAATATAGATTTAAACTTATCTGATATAAATGGGGTTACACCTCTAATAATGGCTATATTAGTAAGTGATATACCTATGATAAAAACGCTTATAAAAGCGGGAGCTAATATTAATCAAAGGAATGTAAAGGGGAGAACGGCAGTTTTTTATGCTACAAGCCTAAATCGGATAGAAATACTGAAAGTGCTGATAAAGGCAGATGCAGATATCAGTATAACAGACACTTCGGGTATATCCCCAATTATTCTAGCCTCTCAATCTGGATTAAATGATATTGTTAAAATATTGGCAGATGCACTGAAAGTGCAGAGCAAAAAGAATCCAAAACCAAAATATACTGCAAAATTGCGTCCGGTAAAATAATTTTTGTGGACTCCAGTTATTATGCCATAAATTGCACATTAAATTTTTAAGTAATTATAGATTGTATCTAAACCTAACTACAGTCGATTTATTTACTAATTATTAACAATAACATGTCACAATTGCATAGCTGTAATTATTTCAGAATATTGGTAAGTTATGGATAAAATATATTTGCAATACGGCAATCATATTATTACGGATGCTAACGTTAATCCCGGTATGGATAGCCTGCATCTAGCTCGTTCTATGGTAGAAACCATAAGGCAAAAGGTAGCAAAAGATGAATGGACTGACGACGGAAAAGATTCATTTGTTACAAACAATAGCCGCAATAAGAATGCACCTGAAATGAAAGCCTCAGTCACAGAGGAATTACTTCACCTAAGTGCAACAATAGCGATCTTCCAGAAACTTAACAATATTACCGTAGAAGATAAAGATGCGTATGCCATTGTTCTTCAAAGACGTGGGTACATACATAGTTTTCTTGAAATGTATGATTTAGCTATGGAAGATGCAAATAAAGCCATAGAACTATCCCCAGATAACGCATTTAACTACCGTATTCGGGCTACTGTATATTCGCGACTTAAAAACGTAACTGATGCTATCAAAGATATGGAGACATGTTGCTCTATGAAAGGTGCGTATATAAATGCCCGCGATTGTTATGACTTGGGCGACCTCTATTTTGCAGCAGAACAATTCGACAAGTCCCTATCTTGCTATAAAAGGGCAATGCAATTACCAGATGGAGAAATAGCGCTTGCTAATTTCTTAGCTGCAAATACTTATCTTAAATTGAATGATTATGATAATGCTATAGCGGAATATACAAACGGAATATACAAAACAAACAGGTCAATTAAAGATGTATATAAATATACTGATGTTGTAGGATTTTATTATTGCCGCGCTAATTCTCATAAATTAAGAGGAATTGAACTATTAGAACAAGGAAAGGAGAACCAGGCCAGAGAATATTTTTGCAGGGCATGGCTTGATTACGGCACTATAGCAGAGATTTATCCTAACTTGCATAATGCTATGCTGGAATTAGAAAAATACGGTACTAATGAAAAAACCGTAGAAGAGTTCAAACAGAATGATGTTTATTATACCAAAAGAGCTTATGAACTAGGTCAGGCCGACCAGTATTATTACGAAGCACTGGCTACAGAAAAATCAAAATCCCGTATTCAGTTGCTTAATAAAGCAATCGATATTTTTATGAAATTCCCACCTTTAAACTTGGCAGAGGTAAGAAAATACGCCCATGCATACAATTTGCGTGGGCTTTGTTATTTAGAGGGCAATTCGCCGCATAATGCACTAGAGGATTTATTCATAGCCAAAACCTATTTTCCAGAAGAGCCTAAATATGTGGAAGACTACGACAAGGCAACCCACCAATAATCTTAATAATGTTACACAATATTAACTATTAATTAACACATTATTGCTACAATACTCTTATATAAATAGAAAAAAGCCTATAAATCCAGGCTCTTTCATACGCATATTATTTTCTTGTTATAAATGTAGTACATTTGTAACAAGAATGAAACATATAGGGCGTATGCTTATAATAATGCCACCTGATTAATGAGGGATAAAATGGCGGATGATAAAGATAATGAGGATTCAAAAATAATCCCGATGAAGCCTGTCAAGCGCAGTGCGCCACTGGGCACCATGGCTGATAGAATGGACTTCGGACGCCAGAATTCCACCCCTTATTACGAAGAAAAAGCTGAGAAGCTAGCGATAAGAATTCAACAAGCAGTTATCGAAGATTATCCCAAACATAACAACCCGCCACCTGAAAAACAAACAGAGCTTGAACAAAGCCAAAAGGCGTTAGTGCAAGACCAGATAAATAAAAAGCTACTTGATCTTGATAGCAAAATTACCAAGCTTAAAAATCCCAGCATACCTGCAAAAGATAAAAAGGGTCTTATAGATTCTATCGGTAGTACTGCTTATGAAATTAATGATCTAGCAAAACAATATAACATAAAATTATTACCCGAAAGTGAGTCTCGTGTTAGAGAAGCGATTGCAACTGCTGATGCAGCAAAATCTGTAGCAATTGCGAGTATGGGAGCGAAAGCTCTAAGTGCTGCAGATGAGATGAGGCTAAACCCTCAAATGCAAAATCCTCTCATGCAGGCTTTGGCTCCAGAGCAGCAGCAAGCTGAAGATAAGAAGGAAGAAAAACAGCCATCTTTAATGACACCTAAACAGATTAAGCAGATGGAGCGTAAAGCGCATAATAAGGCTGTTAAGCAAGAATTTATCGAAGCCGCTATTCCAAAAGTTGCTAAACGTTATTCGCATGGTTTGATAGAAGACTTTGTGAAATTGCATGGTCGCGAACCAACTGCCGCAGAAGAAGCCGAAATAATGAATAAAATGATGAGGGATGCGACACGTATGGGTACTACACCTGATGGTGTTGAAGTGCATAAGGACATTGGCGATAGTGCATACGGTAACGCAGTGCAGGATCAGGCGCAGGCTGATAGAGAGAAGAAGCAAAGGGATGAAGCGCCAGAGAAGCATGAGAAACATCACGCTAAAAAGTTAGCAGATATTGACGCAAAATATAATGCAAAAATTAACAATAAAGACGCCACTCCAGAAGAGAAGGCCAAAGCAGTAGCAGAAAAAGAGGCTGCTATCAAGGCAGAACAGGATAATAAGGCTGCAGAGGATGCAAAGAGGGCAAAAAGAGCGGCGGATAAAGCTGAAATGGAGAAAAACAAAGACACAACCCAAGACAGAATTGAGAGCCAAATAAGTAAAAAAGAAGATGATATGGGTTTAGGCTCACTGTATGGAGAAATTGAACCAACAATAGAAGATACTAAACAATCAGAAAAGTCTACTGGCTCAAAACTACCTGAACAACCTACTGCTAAGAACAAAGAAGTTGCACCAGAAGAAAAAGATAGTCGTTCTACAAAAGAAGGTGACAAGGGCTTAAGCTCTATGTTTGGAGAAATTGAGCCAATAAAAGAAGGTAACAAACCAATAGAAAAATCTAATAACGCTGCAAAAGAAGATGATAAGGGCTTAAGCTCTATGTTTAAAGAAGTTACTGATTGGCCACCACAAGATAAAGCTATGCTAAAAAAAGCAAGTAAAGGAATGCAAGGCGTTCAGGAAGAAAGTAACAAAGACAAATCCTTTACTAGCATTACAACTCCTACTAGCTTTGCTGCAAAAGAGCAAAAAAAGAAAGACGAAGGAAAAGAAATATCCTAAGGTTCTACATTAATCTGTAATAGTCTGTTTATTGCTAGATGTCACATAGCAAAGCACCTTTTTAGATAACAGCTTTTTCTTTTATACTCTCATTTTGTACAAACATTTCCAGATCCTCTAGCTTATAGCGTATACGGCTACCTACTTTTACAAAGGCAGGGCCGGTTTTGCGCCAACGCCAGTTTTCCATCAAACGCTGCGGCACATCAAGATACTTAGCGGCCTGGTCAGAAGTGAGATATTTTGGTGCTTTTATCGCAGTGCCCTTGATAAGCAAAGGTTCATGGTGTTGTGACTCTTCTTTTTGATAAATAGTGGTGCTAATTTTCATAAAGATACTAAGCTCACAAGTTACGTT
>JAJONM010000023.1 GCA_021323415.1 Rickettsiaceae bacterium | reverse complement strand
CTACTGGCCGACAAACCAATAAACGCATTTATGCTGCCACGTATTGATGTAATTACTATCGCCCATAATGCTTCGCAAGAAGAAATACGCCGTATATTAGCAGAAAACCCTTACTCACGTTATCCAGTGCATAAAGGTACTACGCATCTTGATATCATTGGGGTTCTACAAGCAAAGGACATGCTAAACTATGTTTTATCCGGCAAAGAACTAGATATAAATGATGTAATGGTGCAAGTAGCGACATTCCCAGAAGTTACCCCTACCATAAAAGTCATTGAACACTTGCGTACTGTGCCTGTACACATGGCAATATTAGTTGATGAACATGGCTCATTTGTAGGTATAGTTACACTTACTGACCTCGTAGAAGTGATTACTGGTGAGCTATACCAACATGGCGGGGGTGGATTGGAGATTACTAAGCGAGAAGATGGCTCATGGCTGATAGATGCCGGAATATTAGTTGAACTGGTTTTTGCCGAAATAGGTATGACATCTGCACATAAAAGCTCAAGCTACCATACACTGGCAGGTTTTGTATTGCATCAGCTTAGCTATATACCAAAAGCCGGTGATAAATTCGAATATAACGGATTCCAGTTTGAGGTAGTAGATATGGATGGAAATAGGATAGATAAGGTGTTGGTGATATAACCTTTACTGCCTGGTTCGCATTTAGCATTTTGACATTGGATATGGCTTAACTTACCTATACTCATACTCACCTCCTGTGATGGTATCTGGCATGATGGTATTTATAAGTACCATCAAAAAGTACCACAAATTTGTTGGATGCTGGTATATTTTCACGGAAAATGGTGGACAACATACCTGGCTAAAAGCAAGATATATCAACGTTTTCTGGCTATGGAAGTGAAAGTGGTGACCCCTACGAGAATCGAACTCGTGTTACCAGGATGAAAACCTGGCGTCCTAACCGCTAGACGAAGGGGCCACATATGTGTGAGGTGCGCTTTTTAGCGTATGTTTTGGATAAAATCAAGTGCTGATTTACGATTTTTTGAAATTTTTGGGGAATGGGGTGGGCTCACAATTTTGGCGTCATCCTGGAATTTAGGAAATCTTAGGCACTTTTAGCCTTAGATTTACTTAATATCCAGGATCCAGGTATTCTTATTAAAAAAGGCCTGGATCCTGGATAGCTCTATTTTCTTACTACTCACGCTGTTCGTAGAGAAAATAGGCTTCCAGGATGACGAGAATAGCTAAACCGCTACGTCGTCGATAATGAGCTCGACCCGGTCAACGCCCTGCCAATGGCTTGATTTTATGCGGCCGGCGATGTTAATCTTCTGACCGCGTCTGGCCAATAAAACCTTGCCGACTGGGGTTTCCAGGCTACGGAAAGCCATAGCTTTTATGGTTTTTCCGGTGTTGCCGGTGTTATCGCTACCGAGGATACATTTAATATGGTCAGCACCGACAATATCGGCGCGGATGACAAAAACATCAGCAAACACAAAGCGTGGTTCTGGGTTGGAAGTACCAAATGGCTCAACCTGCTTTACTGCATCAGCCAGTTCCAGTGTTACCGCATCGATGCTCAAATGGCCGTCCAGCTTAATTTTACGGGTGGCGTAGGCTTCTACATTGTCGCTGAACCTATCGTTCAGAAAGCGTAATAATTCACCTATTTTTGCTTCTTCTACTGTAAATCCGGCCGCCATTGCATGTCCGCCACCGGAAATCAGCAGCCCTGCCTGGTTAGCCGCCACAATTGCCGAGCCTAAATCTATACCATTTACCGATCGAGCAGATGCCTTACCTATACCATCTTTTAGCGATATTACAGCACTTGGGCGATTGAAGCGCTCAGTTACACGGCTGGAAACTATACCAATTACACCCGGGTGCCACTCAGTGCCAACCGCAAATAACATTGGGCTATCAGTGCCATTTTTCTCGACTTGTGAAATGGCGCTCTCCAGCACCATGGCTTCTATCGCACGGCGCTCGGCATTGAATTTATCCAGCGCCTCGGAAATCTGATATGCTTCATCGATATCTTCAGTAGATAGCAAACGCGCACCTAAATCAGATTGCCCAACACGGCCGCCAGCATTAATACGTGGCCCGAGTAAAAACCCTAAATGATAAGCGTTTGGCATTTCATCGATATCTGCAATATCAATAAGCGCACTAATACCAATATTCTTGCGGGCTTTCATGACCTTTAGCCCTTGCGAAACAAATGCGCGGTTAGCACCCACAAGCGGCACTACGTCGCACACAGTGCCCAGCGCCACTACATCAAGCAGGCTAAGCAGATCAGGGGCTTTACGCTCTTTAAACCATCCACGCTCGCGCAATTTTGAATTAACTGCAACTGCAAGCAAAAACACTACACCAACTGCCGCCAGATGGCGCTGATCAGAAGTTTCATCAAGACGGTTTGGATTTACGATTGCATAAGCATCAGGCAATGTTTCAGCACCTAAATGGTGATCCACAACTATCATATCCATGCCAGCTTTTTTGGCCTCTGCCAAAGGTTCAAATGACAGCGTGCCACAATCGACAGTTATACAAACATCAATACCATGACGGCGAAGTTCAAGCAAAGCATCAGTATTAGGGCCATAACCTTCTTTAATACGATCAGGGATATAGACAACCGGCTCGTTATCTAGCTCACGGAAAAAGCGCTTTAGAAGCGCCGCTGAAGTTGCGCCATCTACGTCATAATCGCCATAAACTGCTATCTCTTCACCTTTTATTACAGCATTTGCTAAACGCTCAGCCGCTTTATCCATATCAAGCAATGCAAATGGATCAGGTAGCGATTTTTTCAGTGTTGGAGAAAGGAAATCTTCAACAGCTTCAAGCCCAACGCCACGAGCAAGCAGAATACGTGTGAGAATTTCAGGCAAGCCTAACTTTTGCGAGAAGGCGAGTGACATCCTCTCATCAGCTTCGCGCAATTGCCATACAGCACCTTTTACAGAAATATATCCTTCCAATGTCTTTGGTACCTGTTCTTGTAATTGGTCCATTCACTTCTTCCTTAGCAAACCTGTACATCAGCAGGATTGCCGCCAGTTTTGCGGTCAAAATGATGCTGAGCTTTTATATAACGCACAGTGCCTGTTTTTGAACGCATTACAACTGAATGAGTCGAAGCTCCGCCTGGGAATTTTTTCACGCCTTCGAGCATAGAGCCATTTGTTACTCCAGTTGCTGCGAACATTACGTTGCCGCTGGCCATTTCTTCCATGTTGTATTTACGGCTTAGGTCAGTGATTCCCATACGTTTTGCTCGTTCGCGCTGTTCGCTTTCATCAAACAGCAAACGCCCCTGCATCTGGCCACCTACGCAGCGAAGTGCAGCAGCAGCAAGCACACCTTCAGGCGCACCACCGATACCCATATACATATCTACGCCAGTATCCGTATTTGCAGTTGCTATTACACCTGCAACATCACCATCGCCAATTAATTGGACACGCGCACCAGCTTCTCTGAGCTTGGCGATAATTTCCTCGTGCCTTTGCCTTTGTAATACGCATACTACTAAATCAGAAACGCTAACTTTCTTTGCTTTAGCCAGGCTTTTCAAATTGGCTTCCACGCTGTTATCCAAATCAACAACATGCTTTGGCAAGCCACCACCCACTGCAATTTTATCCATGTAAACATCAGGAGCGTGTAGGAAGCCGTTTTTTTCTGCCATAGCAATTACTGCTAGTGAATTTGGGCCACCTGTTGCACAGATTGTTGTGCCTTCGAGCGGATCAAGAGCAATATCAATTTCAGGACCTTGGCCGGAGCCTACTTTTTCGCCGATGTATAACATTGGGGCTTTATCGCGTTCGCCTTCACCAATTACTACTGTGCCATCTATTGTCAAAGTGTTGAGGGCGCGGCGCATGGCATTTACTGCGGCCTGGTCAGCGGCTTTTTCATCGCCTAGTCCCATCCATTTATATGAAGCAAGAGCGGCGGCTTCAGTTACGCGTACAGCCTCCATCGCAAAATTACGATCGAGCGTCAACTCAGCTTCGCCATCATCTTTTGTTCTTATCAAACTTACCATTTTCGTACCCTTTATATTGCTTCTATTCTTATAACATTTGGTTGTTCAACCACACTAGAAATTCTCTCTATTTGTTCTACCGCTTTTATAACTGACTTTTCAAATGTTTTATGCGTAACCACAATTATATGTGCATTCGCCCCTTCAGTATGCGATTTTTGCAGAACAGAATTTACGGAGATTTTTTCATCACGGAAGATGTCAGTTATGTCGGCCAAGACACCAGCTTTATCTTCAACTGTTATGCGGATGTAATAGCCGCCTTTGTGCTCGCTGATGCCAACAAATTCAGGCTCTGCAAGCATTCCTGATGGAACGTTAAATGCTCTTGAAAAACGATCACTTGCCATATCAATAATATCGGCAACTACTGCAGATGCTGTTGCGCCCTCACCTGCCCCAGGACCTACCAGAACGATTTTGCCAACAGGTTCGCCTTCAATAAATACTGCATTATTTACGCCATCAACACTTGCAATTGGATATTCAGTTGAGATAAGACATGGACAAACTTTTTGGCTGACACCATTTTCGTTTGCAGTACTGATACCAAGTAATTTAATTTTATAACCCAGATCTTTTGCGTAGTTAACATCAATGAGTGAAACTTTTCTGATGCCTTCTGCGTAGACTGATTTGAAATCAACAGCAGTGCCAAAAGCTATTGATGTAAGTATCGCGAGTTTATGGGCGGCATCGATACCATCAACATCAAAAGAAGGGTCTGCTTCTGCGTAACCTAAATCCTGTGCTTCTTTTAATATTACGTCAAAGTCGCGGCCAGTTTCTTTCATTGAAGTTAAGATGAAATTACATGTGCCATTTAATATTCCGGCAATGCGCGAAATTTTATTTGCAGCCAAGCCTTCTTTCAAGGCTTTGATAACTGGGATACCACCTGCAACTGCAGCTTCAAATGCGATATGCACATTATTTTCTTCGGCAAGCTTTGCCAGCTCTTTACCATGACGAGCGATAAGCGCTTTGTTAGCTGTGATAAAGTGTTTTTTATTTTTTAAGGACTTAACGCACAAATCATATGCAGCACCTTCAGCGCCGCCAATTAGTTCAACCACTGCATCAACATTTGGGTCAGATGCAATATCAACAGGGTTATCATACCACTTTATGTGCGCGATATTTATGCCACGGTCTTTATTTTTATTACGGGCTGAAATGGCGGTGATATTTATTTGTGCGCCACTGCGGCTTTGCAATAACTCTTGCTGTTTACTTATTATCTTTACTACGCCACTACCTACAGTACCAAGGCCAGCTATGCCTATATTCAATTTTTTTCCTGACAATTCTCTACCTGCTCGATTAATCTTTTGTTGTTTATGATTGTGCTTATACATCATAAAATTAAAAAAGACAAAAATTCTTTGCAGTAATCAATCTAAACAAGTATTGCAACTTAGAAGTGCTGATAACCACGGCTTGGTAAAGCGACTTCACTTCTATTTTTATCCAGCACTATAACTTTACCACCAGAGGTAATTTTTCCAATTTTGCTAATGGCTACGCTTATCTCTTTCGATAATTTTTCTACTGCTCCTTCTAGTGATTCTGGAACAGTAAAAAGTAGTTCGTAATCATCGCCGCCAGTGATTAATTCTTTTAGCGTGGTTTTGTAGGAAGGGGTTTGCAACCCCTTCCTTATATTCATGTCATATTTTTGCTCTGACATGAATGTGTGGACGGGGTTACAAACCCCGTCCAGCGAGAGAGCCGCGCGTGACAAAGGTATAAGGCCTATATTTATTTCCGCGCCAACTCCAGAACATTCACAAATATGGCCAAGGTCGGCAACTAACCCATCGGAAATATCAATGCATGATGTGGCGATGCCGATTAATTGCTGACCTAGGTTTATATGCGGTTCGGGGATGTTATATCTTTCGATAAGGTATTTTTTATCCGTCATTGCGATGAGTGGAACGGAGCAACTACGAAGAAGAAATCCATTCTCATCTTTAGGAAGATGAATTGCCGCGTCGCTCTCACTGCGTTCGGCTCTTCGCAATGACGGCATATCACTTAACAACACCTGCAAACCTAAATAACTATCACCAATCGTCCCACTTACAAAAATAGAATCACCCATTTTTGCGCCGGATCTTTTCAGCGCCTTGCCTTGTGGAACTTCGCCTATTGCCGTGAGTGATAGTGAAAGCTTGCCATCATGCGAAACCGTGTCACCACCTATTAAATGGCCACCGAATTTTTTCATTCCATGTGCAAAGCCGCTGGTAAACTTTTCCAACCATTTTTCGCTAGTATTTTTTGGAAGCATAACAGCAAGTAAATAACCAACAGGCTTTGCACCCATGGCAGCCAAATCAGAAACATTCACACCTAATAATTTTTGTGCGATGGTGTAAGGATCATCGTTTTCAAAAAAATGTACATCTGCAACTAGTGCATCTTTGGTGAAAACTAAATCAAATCCTGGTTTTGGGGATAGAACTGCAGCATCATCTTTTAGGCCTAAGCTACCTGGAAAGCCAGCAGAAAGTGGAGCGAAATATTTGGCGATTATTCCAAACTCATTCACCCCTTACCTCATGTCCGATTTTGTCTAAGATACCATTTACAAAGCCAACTTCTTTATCGTCAAAGAACCCGCGGGTGATATTTACATATTCGTTAATGATTACTTTTAGCGGGGTATCGTCAAAACTCATTAATTCAAATACTGCCGAACGTAGGATTGAACGCATTACCGGCCCTAACCTCTCAAGGCTCCAGCCAGTACCAATGTGCCTGTTAATTGATTTATCAAGATCTTGTATATTTTCACATACACCTTTTACGATGGAAGCAAGAAACGATTCATCTAGCTGTGTTTTTGTATCTTTATCAATCTCGTGATAGTACGCTATAATATCTAGCGTCAGCTCAGCCGGAGTTTTCTTCTCATTTATTTTATGGTTAATCTCACTGGCATAAAGCGCTTTCACTGCCGCTAAGCGCGTATTAGTCCTTCTGCCTGTTGCGATGTTTTCCTGTTGCTCTACCATATTAAGCACCCATCTCTTCTTTGATTTGCATCATACGGATACACGCTAGTGCCGCCTTGCCGCCCATATTCTTTTTGGTTTTATCAGCACGTGCTAAAGCTTGCGCTTCATTTTCAGCGGTGACAATACCAAATCCAATAGCCACATTATATTTCATAGCCAGTTTGTTGATGCCATAAGCGCTTTGCTCGCATACATAGTCATAATGTGTAGTCTCACCGCGTATCACACAGCCCAATCCTACAAACCCAACATATCTACCGCTGGCAATGGCCATACTTATTGTTGCAGGTATCTCAAACGCACCTGGTACTATTATACGTTCATATTCATAACCCGCGGCTTCTATTTCAGTCAAAGCCCCTTCCACCAGCATATCAGCAAGGTGATTATAAAAACGCGCTTCAATAATTAGTATTTTTTTCATAGTTGCCTTTATATACAGTTAAAAATATTTGTCACATAAATTTTGCATCAATTTTAATCTAGTCGTCATCCCCGACGTTAGATGAGTCAGAAATTGGAAATTTCTGTAACGAATCTTACGAGCGGGGATCATTGCAATCAGATCCCCGCTCATAAGTCTCGTAAACACCGATTGAAGGAATCGGCTACTCGTTTAATGTCGGGGATGACGGCCTTAAACAAATCTCAAAAGTTCTAAATTACTATAGACAAAAACCCGTCTTATAACAATACTGGCCTTGTTTAAAAATACAATGCGAGCTTTATACATGCCAGAAAAGAACAAATACACCCTTACACTATCATGTAAAGATACAGTAGGCATTGTGGCTGCAGTTTCAGGGTTTATGCTGGAAAATGGCTGTTTTATTATTGAATCCGCCCAGATGGGAGATGACTCCACTGGCCGTTTTTTTATGCGGGCGGTGTTTGAAGGTAAAATTAGTTATGGTGATTTAAAAGCTAAATTCCAAACAGTTGCCAAAAAATTCGCGATGGCCTTTGATTTATACGATGATGGAGTAAAACCTCGCGTTCTGATTATGGTTTCCAAGCAAGGACATTGCCTGAATGACTTGTTACATCGCTATGCCAGCGGCTCTTTACCTATTGAAATACCAGCAGTTATTTCCAATCACCCAGATATGAAAAGGTTAGTGGAGTGGTTTGATATTCCGTTTATCCATATGCCGGTAAATGAAAATAATCGCATCGGACAAGAGCAGGAAGTCCTTGAATTTATTAAGGAAAAGCAAGTTGATTTGACCGTGCTAGCGCGTTACATGCAGGTGCTAACGCCAAATCTCGTAGAGAATGTATACGGCAAAGCCATAAACATCCATCACTCATTCCTGCCGGGTTTTAAGGGCGCAAAACCTTATCATCAGGCTTATGATAGGGGCGTTAAAATCATTGGGGCTACCGCACATTATGTATCTAATGAGCTGGATGAAGGCCCAATTATCGAGCAGGAAGTAACTAGGGTAAACCATTCCCATACACCAGAACAGCTGCTTTCGATCGGCCGCGATATAGAAAGCATCGTTCTTTCTCGAGCGGTTAAGTACCATGTTGAGCATCGGGTTATTTTAAATGGCAACAAAACCGTAGTTTTTAATTGAAAAGTCAAAAACATCTTCTATCAGAACTAGAATTTTCATCTAAAACATTAATATTTAAAGCTTTTTACTATTGTCTTTGTGACTTTTATGCTAAGTAGCACTTACACATAAAGATAGGTAAAAAGATGAAAGAAATCCGCGAACTGCTTGATAGTGCAATAAAATCAAAAATTGAAGAATATCTTTATTGGCATGAAAAAAAGATAGACCAACCAAAGGAGAAATATATTTCAGAAGTAGTCGGGTGTTTAGAAACATGTTACAATGAGCTATTGGGCAGCGAATATCTAAAAAACGACAAACAAAAAGAAGCTCAGGCTTTAAGCTTTATAACTACCGTTATAAAAGGCAACCAATTTGATGTAAATGATGTAGATATATTAGTTGTGAAGAAAGATAAGCTTAAAATTGACACTGAAGCTTTAAAAAATAAGGTAAATGACCCGGTTAACAAACTAAAAGCCAAAGAAAAAGCTAATGAAGAAGCCGCTAAGAATGCCACTGATCCATTAGTGAAAGCCTTGAATGAGCAATTAACAAGAGCTAGTGAAAAACAAGGAGCATCCTTACAGGATAAGGCTGAGCTTAGATTCTGCGTTCTTTCTAACTACATATACTCTGTTGAAAACGGCTCATCTAATATAAAACAAAAAGATATTACAAAAGAAGAACTACACAAAGCCATTGCACTCACAAGATTAAGCAATGATGAAATAAACTATATTAGTAGCAAATCTAAAAATGAATCACCAGACACAAGGAAGCGCTGGGAAAGAGTTTTAAAAGATATAGAAGAATATACAAAAATTAGAGCCAAAGAACGTTTTGACCAAATTAGCCAACTTAAAAAACCGACTTCACAGGCGACGATCCGCTCCGCCAGTACCGACAGAAAAAAGCAACTAGCCGGACAATTCGGTAGCTTTTATAGCAGTTCAAAATCAAGCTTATCCTTAAGCATTAGCGAAGAAGAAAAATCTGAAGCTCCTTCTATTGTTATAGCAGATCAAGATAGTGTTGATTCAAGCGACTCTTCTCCAAGAAAGCCATTATCCAGAAGCACAAAAAAAATTAATTTGTTATTGCCTGTAACAGCAACTAGCCCTCAAAAAACTGAAGGAAAGTTTACAAAAGAAGAATTAAAATCCTTTATTGAAAAAAATAATATTACTTTTAACAAAGAATCTGGATTAACACAGGAAAGCTTTATTAATAACTTATTTAAATTTATTAAAAATTCAAATCTCACAGATTTATCAATATTGAAAAGACTATCTGAAATGGTCAAATTTGTTGATTTAGCCGCTAAGCTAAATCTTAATGAAGAAGCAAAAGCTAGCTTACAGGAAGCCTTTAAAAAGCAATTCCCTGAAAACGACTCAGAAAATATCAAAGCTGGCGAATTGATGCAGAGATACCTAATTGCAACCGGACCACAGGAATTAAAGACTTACAGGAAAAAAGCGCCACGATCCGTATCAAGAGAAGCATCTTCTGAGGAGGATGACTCTCCTACTAATTTAACCTCAAGATCAAGCGATGACGAGGAAAAAACCACCCTATCACCAAAGAAATTAGAAACAAGCAATACTGCTACACACCAACAACGCTTGCTTACAAGGTCTCACGGAACAAGAAAGCTTTCTGATAGCATAAGCCAATTAACTAGCAGTTTACCGGTTATCGGAACAAGCAAAGGAAATGCAACTAAGTTACCAACCTCTGAAAGCTCGCCTAATTTAATTGCTCAAGAAAAAACAGAGTTATCTATATCGCCTCGAGCTACCTACAATATTCTTGAAATGATATTGAATTCAAGAGAGGAAATGGGAAAATTATCTAGAAAAAGAGGTGGTTTACTGCAATATACCCCAGAGCAGGAAAGCCAACAGCCTTTAGGTGGCACCCCAAGACAAGAAAGCCAGCCGCCTCTAGACATATTATACCTAAACAGCCTGAGATTCCAGACTGATGACCAATCAGCTGAAGTATCAGACACAAGCAGCAGCTCTGGCAGTGACAAATGGCGAAGCAAAGCAAAATTGAGTAGCAGCCCTACACAATTAAAAAGAAAATAAAACAAATCAAAATTCCCTTTGACAACCGCCTTTTAATTAATTAGAAGGTACAGCCTCAAAGGTTTGGGTCAGTAGCTCAGTTGGTTAGAGCACCGCTCTGATAAGGCGGGGGTCGGCAGTTCAAATCTGCCCTGACCCACCAGTTTCTAGGGTTTTCCCTTCTGGTGTTAGTCATAAAATTGCATTTTTTGGTATTTTTTGCCATATCTTTTGGCAGAATTTTGACAAAGTGATTTTGCTGCCAGTCAGTTCAGAATAAATCAAACACCCACCGCCGCAATCAGCGCCTTAGTGTAATCCGTAGATGGTTTACCAAATATCTCATCCGTAGTACCAGATTCTACAATATCACCATCTTTCATAACCATTACAAAATGGCTCATAGCTTTGATTACCCGCAAATCATGGCTGATAAAGATATATGATAGATTCTTCTCTTTCTGCAATTTACGCAAGAGGTCAATAATTTGTGCTTGCACCGATAAATCAAGGGCAGAAGTAGGTTCGTCAAGGATTATCAGTTTAGGATTTATAGCAATAGCCCTTGCTATTGCTATACGCTGGCGCTGGCCGCCGCTGAATTCGTGAGGAAAACGCTGGAGCATATTTTCTTCCAGCCCCACTTCACGCAAGGTGTGGCGCACTATTTCTTCACGTTCTTTTGCCGAATTGCCTATATTATGCGCTTTTAATCCCTCCTCGATAATCTGCAATACTGACATCCTTGGATTAAGGCTAGCAAAAGGATCCTGAAACACTATCTGCATTTCTTTTCGTAAGGGACGTAAGCTGTTGCCGCTGATAGTATCAATCCTTTTCCCATCAAAATTTATTACACCCTGGCTTGCTATAAGACGCAATATTGCAAATGCCAAAGTTGATTTACCAGAACCGCTCTCGCCTACAATACCTAATGTTTCTCCTAATCTTAGCTCGATAGATGCATCTTTTACTGCATGGACAAATTTTATCGGTTTGCCAAAGAAATTACGGGCAATTGGGAATGATACTTTTAAATTATCTGTCCTGATAATTACTGGCGCATCTTTTGCTATCGGCACTGCCTTGCCTTTTGGTTCAGATGCAAGTAGGTGTCTTGTATATTCATGCTGAGGATTTTCAAAAACTTCAGGCGTTTTGCCACATTCCACAATCTGTCCTTTGTGCATTACACAAACATTATCAGATACACGTCTGACTATAGTCAGATCATGGGTGATAAGTAATATTGCCATACCCATTTTTTCTTGTAAGTGTTTTAGCAACTTTAATATTTGCGCCTGCACAGTAACATCTAAAGCAGTAGTTGGCTCGTCAGCAATTAACAATTCAGGTTCGCATGCGAGCGCCATAGCTATCATTATACGCTGACGCTGGCCACCAGATAACTCATGCGGATAAGTATTAAGACGATTTTTTAACGATCCAAGTTCGACTAAATCGAGCAGTTCAAGGCAGCGCTTGAGCGCCTGTTCTTTGCTCATTGATTTATGTACTAACAACACCTCAGAAATCTGCCTTTCTATAGTATGCAGAGGGTTTAACGATGTCATCGGCTCCTGAAAAATCATTGAGATTTTTGCGCCGCGCATTGTCCGCATTTTCTTTTCGGACAGATGCATAATCTCTTGCCCATCAAATTTTATGCTACCACTTGGATGGTGTGCTGTAGGATATGGCAGCAATTTCATTAGTGACAATGCAGTGACAGATTTTCCCGAACCACTTTCTCCTACGATAGCAAGTAATTCACCCTTATTTATAGAAAAAGAAATACCACGTACAACCGCAGAATCTTTAAATGATACTGAAAGATTTTCGACTTGGAGAAGAACGTTATCGTTTTTATTAATCTTAGTCATTGATAATAAGTCGTTTCGTTGCTAAATTATAATTCACAATTACTGATACCACTTTATCCTCAAATTTACAGTTAATATTTATGCATAATACTATACCTCTTCTGAAATTCGTTTTAGCTGAGGGATTTTTAGGAAGAAGGTTCTAAAAAAGCGCAGCGTACTAAAGTACGTGAGTATTTTTTAGGTCTGATGACGACAAAAGCACCAGCTAAAATGAGTTTCGTTATGGCCGCGAATAAGAAACAGATATGTTACGCATTACTTTTTAGTACGGCAGTTGGTATTTCTGCCTGCTCATGGCCAGGGCAATTTTGGGATGCAACAGCTGGAAAAATATTTTTCAAACCAAATAAATGGCAAGATGAGCTTGAACTAGGACCGCGCCGTGTTCCTGCCGAAAATCCAAATAGTGGGGCAATTCTCGATTCAGCTCGTAAGTCATATACGAAAAATCGTGGCGCACAGTCAACAGGAAGCCCATATCCTTATCCACCTGCAAATAGCAGCATGCCAACAATGCCTGGTTATCCTTCACCTAATGACAGGTTTCAGCCGCAAAACATAGTGCCATATGGTGCAGGAGGCACTACGGGTAAAAGATCAAACATGCCGATACCTTACCCAGGTAGCACTGATAACGATGACTTAAATCCCATGATGCCAGGCCAGCATTATATCAGGCGCTTTGAACCTATGGCTAACGAGCTTTATACCGATGGTTTTACGGTTCTTGCTAAAAACGAGGTTATACACCAGCAAGAGTTACCAAATATATCGCCTAAGAAAGTTGATTTATTCACGCAAGAAGAAAAGGGCTTAGAGAATAAAAAACATTCTAAAAACATGTTTCCTATTCCAGAATATGCGCCAAAGCCTGATGCCCCTATAGTACAGGCATCCAGCTCCTTTCCTAAACTGAAGGATGTGCCGCAAAATCCAGAGCCAACCCCGGATAAAGACAAATTCAATTCTGACATAGATTCTTTGCTAAAAGAACTAGACAAAGCAAATGCAAAGCGGGATGCAGATCATGGCAAGCAGCCCAAGCAGTTGCCTGAAAAAACAAAGAAGAAAAAACCAGATGGCGAAGTAAATGCTGGCCAGGATGCAGATGCAGCGGCCCTAAAAATAAAAGAACACATAGCAGAAGACATTGATAAAGCAGTACTCACAGCCTCAAACCCACAAGATAAAAAAGATGAAAAACCAGTGGATTTTAGCAAAAGAAGACCAGTTTTTGGCAATATAAAGGCTGTTGCTGAAGATAAAAAGAAGCCAAAGATGATAAATGAAGAAAATATGGCAACTCCTGAACTTATTACTCCTTCAGCTAATTATATCCCACCGCCACCAGTTGCAAGCCCAGAGGCAATTACTACAGCACCTTCCGAAAATAGCGAAAATCTATTGCTAAACTCCCGATATACTGCTAGGAGAAAGACTAGTAATTAGTGCAAGAAAAATGCCGTCATTGCGATGAGTCGAACGTAGTGAGTACGAGAAAGCAATCTACACTTAGAAAATGGATTGCCGCGTCAGGCTCACGAAGGGTTTGCTTCCTCGCAATGACGGAGCTTAATCGCAATTGCACTTATAATTTCAATTCACTTGCAAAAGATGAAACACAATATGAAAGACGATTTTTACCGCATTAAGCGCCTGCCACCCTATGTTTTCGCTGAAGTAAACAAGATGAAAGCTGCCGCACGTGCGCGTGGTGAAGATATTATCGATTTGGGCATGGGAAATCCTGATGAGCCTACGCCGCAACATATTGTTGATAAGCTCCTTGAGGCCATAAAAAACCCGCGCGCGCATGGGTATTCAATGTCAAAGGGTATTCCGGGCCTCCGTAAAGCTATTGCCAATTATTACAAAAAACGCTTTGGTGTAACTATCGATCCGGAAAAAGAAGCCGTGGTAACCATTGGCTCGAAAGAAGGTTTAGCTACGCTTGCCACCGCCATTACAAAACCTGGAGATGTGATTTTGGTGCCAAACCCTGGCTATCCGATCCATACTTATGGCTTTATCATTGCTGGAGCAACTGTGTGGTCATTGCCAAATTTTGTTAATGAAACCGGACTTATCGACCAGATAAAAGACGCTGTGCAGCATTGTTCGCCAAAACCGCTTGCATTGGTGCTCAATTTCCCTGGCAACCCAACGGCTGAAGTAGTTAGCCTGGATTTTTACAAGGAAGTGGTTGAGTATTGCCGCGAACAGGAAATTTATATTATTTCTGACCTGGCTTATGCCGAAGTCTATTTTGACGAAAACAACCCGCCACCTTCAATCCTGCAGGTGGAAGGTGCTAAAGATATAGCAATTGAGTTCACTTCCGCCAGCAAAACTTACTCAATGGCTGGCTGGCGTATTGGCTTTGCGGTTGGTAACCCAAAACTTATTGCGGCGCTTACGCACGTAAAATCATATGTAGATTATGGCTCGTTTACGCCAATGCAGGTGGCAGCTTCTGCTGCACTCAATGGCCCACAGGATTGCGTAGCTGAAATGCGCCAACGTTATAAAGAACGCCGCGATGTACTGGTAAAAGGCCTGCATGACGCTGGCTGGGATGTGCCAATCCCTACTGCTTCAATGTTCATCTGGGCGCCTATTCCAGAGAAATTTAAAGAGATGGGTTCACTGGAATTTTCTAAGCAATTGCTGGAAAAAGCAGGCGTTGCCGTTGCCCCTGGTGTTGGCTTTGGTAAATATGGCGAAGGCTATGTGCGCATTGCACTGGTTGAAAACAAACAGCGCATCCGTCAGGCATGTAAGAATATTAAGAAGTTCTTGCAGGAGAAGTAACCAACTTCCATGACAGATATAATCACATGGCAAGACGGAACACCATTTTCCACCGAATTTAACGATGTCTACTTCTGCCGTGAAAATGGCCTGGCCGAATCCCGCTATGTGTTTTTAGAAAGCAATAACCTTCCTTTGCGCTGGCAAAATATCGATAAGCCATTTACTATAATAGAAACTGGTTTTGGCACAGGGCTCAACTTCTTTGCCGCACAGCAGTTATGGCAAGAGCACGCAAAATCCGGAGGCAGCTTACATTATATATCAATCGAGAAATATCCGCTTTCTGCCACGGATATAATTAAGTCTGCTGAGCTATGGCCAGAACTTTTAGGATACGCTACTGAATTAGCTGATAAATATCCCCAATACTTGTACGGCAACCACATCATAAAGCTTAATAACAATATCACTCTGGAACTGTTATTCGTCGACATAATCCATGGCCTGCCCCAAATAAATACTAAAGCCGATGCATGGTTTTTAGACGGTTTCGCCCCTTCAAAAAACCCTGATATGTGGAACGATGAACTATACCAGAATATGTTCCGCCTTACCAATTCCAGCGGCAGTTTTGCTACTTTTACTTCCGTCGGCGAAGTTAAGCGTGGCTTGCAGGCAGCTGGTTTTAATGTAGAGAAGGCTAAAGGTTTTGGGAAGAAAAGGCATATGCTAAGGGGAATATTAGAGATTCTTGATTCTACTTCACCATCTCATGAATAATAATCTCTATTTTAGAATCAGTTACATCACCTTCTTCTGATGGTTCTTTTACAATCGCTTCTATATTAGATGAGTTGCCGTATTTTCTAAGCTCGCCTGCTAATACAATGGCATGCTCGAGTGCTAATCTCCATTCTTTTGGCAACATACCTTTTGCTTTTTTCGGTGAATATCCAATAACTTCTATTTTGTTGTTAATTTTTTGGATGTTGTCGCTAATGGAATAAAGTATAGGTTCTGCAAATTGTGAAAGAATCGGGTTACTATCATCAAATATATCATTAGTTTTTAAGGATATTATTAATTTATCGCCAGTATTTTCTAACCCTACATGACCAGATAAAAACTCATCTTCATTTATCTTATTGCTAAGCACAGCATAAAGATAATCCAAATCCATGCCGCGCATCATCTGAATTTTGGTACTGGTAAATTTTGTGTTAAATGCCCCATCATCTAATTTCTTATCTGTGTGGAACTGGTTGCCAATTGACTCCTTCACCTTATCCCAACCACCTTGCTTTACAGATGAGGTGGCGTACATCAAAATAAAGAATACCAATAAAAGCGATACAAGGTCAGCCAGGCTCACCATCCATAAGTTACTGGCAGGAGCAGGCTCTTCGTAATGTACTCCTAGTATCGATTTAAAACTATTGTTATCCAACATTTATTCTACCACCGCTCCGCCTGGTTTTATCACTTCAAATTTCATGGTTATGTTGTCTCCATTGCCAAATGCAATGCCACTAGTAATCACACCAGCAGATACACCACTGCTTATGAGCCTATCTGCCAATATTTTCGCTCTATCCATATCAAGATGGTAGGCATTCTTCGCAGCTTCAGAAAAAGCTAATGAATCAACAGTTATTGCTACATTGATTTTTACTCCCTGTATATTTTGCAGCATTATTGATGAAAGCTGCTTAAAGAAATTACGCTGCTTACCTTTAGTAACTGATTTACCATCTTCAAAAAAATCATTCGATCTTATCTTAATTTCCATCTTGCTGCCAGTGCGCGGAGCTTTCTCTTTTTGTGGAGCCTGATCCTCTCGCATCATCCCTTCTATGCTATTGAAGTAGTTATCTACAATGGCAGGAAAACTAAGCAGTGTTATAGTATCGCCCTGATAGGATGAAGTTTTTGAAAATGACTTATTAATACTATCAACTGCCTTTTTTTGCTTGGCCTTATCAGCAGCAGATATATTGTTTAACATTATAAAAAACACCAGCAACACCATAAACAGGTTGGCCAGTGTTATAATCCAAATGTTATTTGAATATAGCGGGGTATCTTTAGGATAACTAAATGTCGTTGTATCAGTCATATTAACCTACCTGGTTTACATACTTATGATACAAAATTGTGGTTAATATTTAGTTAACAGTAAGTAGATGCTCTTTAGCCAGCTGTTCTGTCACTTCCTTGGCTCTTGCAGGGTTCATTTTAGCCAGGATTTTGCCAGCTTTATCTTCTTTCATACGGCTAACTACAGATAAAAGCACTTCTTGTTCCATTTTTTCAAAGATATTAGCCGCATCAGCAGGCTTCATACTTTCGTAGATCCTAACTAAACGCTTGGTTTTTTCGTCTTCCTTCTTATTGTATTGTTCTAGCAACGCCTTAACTTCGTTCTCAAGGCGTTTCAAATCTTCCATTTTACCGTTAATTTTCTTTTCTGTCGCATTTAAGATATTTTCTTTCATGGCAATTGAGGAGCTCCACTCCTCCAGTTCTTTCCTGCGCTTTGCCAGGTTTTCCAGAAGATTTTTCTCCATGTCACTCATATTTGTTACTTGTAACTCTTTTGGGCCAGCTCCTGAATAACCAGGGCTGAGCTTGGCACCGTTTTCAGCATTAGTTTCTGCTGCTTCTCCCTCAGGTTTTGCCTCACCCTCTGCAGCTGGGGTATCGCCCCTCCCCTCAGATTTAGCTTTATCACCCGAACCAGTTTTTTCTGCTGGGTTTTCAGCAGCAGATGCTTCCGCCTTTGTTTCTGGAGTTGCTTTTTCGTCTTTTTTGCCAGAATCCTGGGCAAGAGCAGATATTTCAGAGATTTTTGCACTATCAGTAAGATTGGCTTTTTGCTCTATAACATCAAAAACCTTCACCACAACCGCAGTGAAGGCCACAAATATAACCAGAGGTAAAATCCTTAACCTCATAACATCAACACTATTAAATTAACTTTAAACATCCCCATAGCCTAAAGACTTAAGCACATCTGCCACTACTTTTTGCTCTGTTTTACTGTTATTAAGCGGCGCAGGGGAGTACACATTTTTATTATCATTGCTAATTTTGCTATTTGCCTGTTCTTTAGCATTACGTCTTTCAGATATTTTTTCCAACATCCCTTCTAGTAGCCTTGTCCTCTTGGTTTCAGAAGCAGGGGTTAGTATTGTATTAGCGCGCTCTTTTTGCTTAACTGAACTTTGTTTCATGCTTTTTATAACTTCAGGATTATAGGCATTCTCTCCAGCTATATTCGGCTGCCGTTTAGCTGAAGAAACAATTTTCTCCATATTCGTGCATATCTGAACAGCTTTTTCATTTAAAAAAGTTAAATCATCTATGGTAAAAGCGGCTTTATCTAATTTTTGCTGCAAAACTTTTGACACTTCGTTGCTTACGCTTTTTAAGTCATCAATACCAATCTGAGCTTTTAAAATAGTATCATCAAAGCTTTTGAACAAGTTGGCTAACTCTTTTTTACTGTTTTGAATAAGCACTATTTTCCTATTTAGGATGTAGCCATAAATAATGGCTATAATCAAAAGGGAAATTACTACGAAATCCAAAATCTCATTCATGAACGCTCTCTCATCTTCTTATTTATCACCTGGCTAACGGCAATAGCGACATCTTCACCAACACAGCCTACCCTACCCTTTAATACATTAATTCCCTGGCAACTCAATGTAATCTCGTCATCAGGAGCGAGATCAAACATTATTGTATTACCAACTTTAAGGCTCATAAAGTTTTTCATAAGAGTTTTTTTCTTACCTAGTATTGCCTCAACTTCAACGTCAGTATTATGTATTTCTTTACCCAGATGCATTTCCCACATTGAATCTTTGCCAAAAGTCTCTCCCATAAATGACTGGGTAAGTAGCTTTTTTATCGGCTCTAGTGTAACCAGTGGGAACATAATTTCAATATTACCACCACGTTCTTCCATGTCCACCCGAAGCTGAAGCAATATTACAGTATCTGAAGGATGGGCAATTGTTGCAAAACGTGGATTACTTTCCATACGTTCAAACTGGAATGTAGCAGGACTGAGTGGATCAAACGCAGCCCCCATATCTACCAATATAAGCTCAGTTATCTGCCTTACGATACTTTGCTCTATTGATGTGTAAGGACGGCCTTCAATTCTAATCGGTTTATTAGATTTTCTTCCACCAAATAATACATCTACCATAGAATAAACTATGGAACCATTATAGGTGACAAGACCAAAATTTTCCCATTCCATCGCCTTAAAAATAGATAGTATTGCCGGCATTGGAATTGAATTTACATAGTCCCCAAAACGCAAGGAAGTAATTGAGTGAATATCGACATCAACGTTATCTGAAGTAAAATTACGCAAAGAAGTAGATAACATCCTGACAAAACGGTCAAATACTACCTCAAGCATTGGCAGACGCTCGTAAGACATTAATGCCTTATCAAGCATTGCCTCAATGCCAGTTTTCTTTTCTTCCGCGGGAGCAGCACTAAAGCCAAGGAGATTATCTATCTCGTCCTGGGATAAAGCTTTCGCATCACCACCTTGCGCCGCTTCTTCTTTTTGTCCTTCTTCTGCCATATCAACAAACTAAAAGATTATTGAACTAGAATTTCTTTAAACAGGATATCATTAACTTTTGCCGGATAAACTATTTTGTTAATACGCAGCAACAGCTCCTCACGCAAACGATAAAGACCCGAAGAGCCTTGTAAATCCTCCTGACGCAGTTCGCGCAAATATACCTGGAAGCTATCCCTTATCCTTGGCATTTTTTCTTCCACCCTAGGTATCTGCAGCTCACCACCGAGCTCTAGCGATACAGTCATTTTCAGGAAACTTGGACGTTTGCTGCCAACGTTTAAGTTAACAACAAACTCTTCCATATCGTAGTAAACTGAGTGTTCAATCACACCATCTTTACCAACAACTGCCTCACCTTCTTTGCCAGGTACTACCTCTACAGATGCACTTTTTTTAGGGCCTATAACGCCAGTTAAATAAAGAACGGCCGGAACTGCAATTGCAATTACTACAACTACAGCAATTATAATAATTTTTAATTTGCTTTTCTTTTTACCGCCTTCAGTTCCTTCACCACCTTCTCCTTCGGCAGCAGCATCACCTTCAGCAGCCGGAGCACCTTCCTCTTTTTTGGCAGGTGCTTCCTCACCTTCTTTTTTTTCTTCTTTTTCGTCAGCCACAACAATTACCTATAAGCTTGGAATTAAACGAAAGAAATAATTAAGCAAATATACTATATGAATATATAGCATACTTCACAACATAAAAACACTAAATATAGTGTAAATTCAGTTTAGTAGGTTTTATGAAACCGTAAAGACCAGAATTCCCCTTATTAAAAACAGACAAGAATTCTATCCAATCAATACTATGCTTTACATATTTAGCAACTGCTCGCATAGCACTTTTATATTCGAATCGGCACAATCCCTTTTTATCGCTTACATCAAAGGCAACTGCACTGTAAACGCAACAATAAATAATGGGATAAGGAAATGCAAAACCACTTTTACACATTAGGTGAAATTAAAGAAGATTTAAAACCGGAGTTAGAATATATTTTAAACGAACAAGATAGAGAAAGCTTATATAGACTGGGCAAATCATTAGCTCAACCCGATCTTGTGGGGACAGGAAAACTTTTCACAAAATTCATTAGCAGACATCAACCCATCGAATTTCTTAGGAAATTAGAATACATGCAAGATCCACCAGCGGCTATTAATTTCATAAAAGGATGCATGTATGCAGATTGTTTAGGAAAACCAGAAAAAGCCTTAGAACTTTTTACAAAAGCCGCCGAGCAAGGTGATGCTAGGCATCAGCTGTTCTTAGGCGAAATTCTTATTCTTAGATTTGAAGGAATGGACGTTAGCCACCGAAATTTCTCAGAAGGTAAAAAATGGCTTCAAAAAGCCGCTGAGCAAGGCAACACTGAAGCACAAGATACACTTTCCAGTTTTATGTGGCTTCAAGAACAAGCTCAGCAAGGCAATACTAGAGCTAAAAATGCAATTGAAGGTCTGGATAATTTCCCTCATAATCATAATATACGCACTGCTTACCTGTTCCAACAATTGCATCCGCGCCTACAGGAGTACATATTGCAACAGGAGCCTCACTTACAATTGTTGCAGCAGATACCAATACAACAATTGTTGCAGCAGATGCCACAGCCACAACAAGTTCAAGAGGTACAATCTACTTATCAGACCTACATGGATATTGGCAGTATATACTTTGATTATAAAGAATATAGAGAAGCTAAAAAATGGTACCTAAAAGCGGCCAAAATACATCCGACTGTATTTGCAATTACAAACGTCCTTTTTTTACTTGCTGAAAACCCTACAAATAAAGGACTTGGCTCGTTCAAAGAAAACTGCCAACTGATTTACGAATTTTTTAAATATGCACATGATTGCGGAGATTTTAACAGTTTGAAGAACTTTAAACCCCATAAAGATGAATTGACCACTTACATAGCTTCACAATCCCCAGAAGTTCTAAAAGATATGCTGGTTAATATGGCTTATGTTAACCCTAAAAGAGGCATAACTGGTGCATTCACAAAGGCTTTTTTGCCTACGCATATTAAAAGTTACTATAGATTAAATGAACCAATATATGAAATTATAGCAAGCTTACCTAAAGGCGTAGAAATAATTAGAGATGCACGACTTACCCAACGGCAGCAACGTAAAGATTTATTTAACACGATTGACATATTTAGTAATTGTGGCTTGCCATCTGATGTTCTTGTTAAAATAGCCAATGATCAACCAAAGGCTGGAGTGCCTGTTAAATTAGATGATACTACCAAGGTAATTTTAGGGAAAGCGAAAATCTTGAAAGGAACAGTGCCGCAAAAACAGGCTAAAACCACTTCTCATGATAGGCAAGTGGAAAAGAAATATACTGATATTGAGCAGTACGAATCCAATAAGGTGAACGCACCAAAAGAAATATCGGCAGAGGAGCATCTGGATAACCTATCAAAATCCCGAAAAGAGTTTTTCTCCCAATCAATACTGGAGAGGATAATAAATGAGCAAGCCAAACAACAACATGAGGTTAACGGGCGGTAGTAACCGCCCCACCTACTTAGGCTCTATCTTGCACTTATCGTCACCTCAAAATTTGCCATAACGAACAGGAAAAAATTTCCCCTTACCTCACATAAATAAAATTTCCCACTGGCAAAAACCCAGCAAATCCGTCATATAAAAAATTGGCATGATTTATGCTTATT
>JAJONM010000139.1 GCA_021323415.1 Rickettsiaceae bacterium | reverse complement strand
GTTTCAGCTTCAGCAAGTAAGCTGGAGCGCTCAGTATCTGCGGCTAGCACCACATCAATAAGGGTAGTATCATCTTCAGGCAAATCCTGCCTTACCATTCCTACTTTTGTGCCGGATATTATCTCAATCTGTCCTTCATCCAGGTCTAACTCGCCTGCGATCAGCTTAAATAACGTAGATTTTCCAGTACCATTTGGCCCAA
Organism: Rickettsiaceae bacterium; assembly: GCA_021323415.1. Taxonomy (GTDB): domain Bacteria; phylum Pseudomonadota; class Alphaproteobacteria; order Rickettsiales; family UBA6187; genus JAJONM01. Next base: position 2,426 of record JAJONM010000139.1, on the reverse strand, counting down.
CAAATCCAACGCGGTATCCATGAGGGATGGAAATAGAAGCCTTTTCAAGCAAGGTTCTTCCCGCTATACGGTATGTGATTTCTTTCAGTGCTAGCATTGTTTTATCCTGAATATAATACAGACGCGCAATATGCTAAATTATTCGTATAAATACAAGGGTTTTCTTAGGCTTTAAGCTAATTACCCACAAATTTTTGTATTTTTTCCATTAGTACATCATAAATTCTTTGGAATTCTTTTAATTTCTCTTCGTCAGAGCCAATAAAAGCGGCAGGATCTGGGAGGCTCCAATGCAATTTTTCTGCCTGTTTTGGAAATATCGGGCAGGCATCATTTTTTGCACTATCGCACACAGTGATGATTGTATCGATTTGGCGGTCTAATAATTCAGTAAGGTTCTTGCTTCTAAAGTGATTTGTTTCATAGCCAAGACTGGTAAGTAACCTTATTGCAAATGGATTGACTGTTCCGGCCGGATTACTTCCGGCGCTTAATGCTTCAAATTTGTCAGAGCCAAGTTTATTTAAAATTGCTTCAGCCATTATGCTGCGAGCTGAATTTCCTGTGCATAGGAATAAAATTACTTTCTTCATAATAAATAAGTCGTTATTTTATTTTATCTAACTTAATAGCAGGTAACGTTATGGATATCAAAAAAACTTTCATTCTTTCAGCTGCAATGGGAATTGCGGCATTAAACACAAATGCTCATGATATGAAAGCACCCGATGGCAAGGAAAAATGCTATGGTATTGCAAAAGCTGAGAAAAATGATTGTGGTTCTAAAATTGGCGCACATGGCTGTGCCGGTTTTGCTAAGCAAGACTCTTCGCCATTTGAGTAATGTATAAAAGGCTTGTTATACTTTTGCTAATAGTGGCTGTTATAGCCAGCTATTTCATCTTCGATTTAGGCCAGTATTGCTCCGTTGCCTATATAAAAGAAAAGCAAGCGTCTTTTGAACTATTCTATAGTAATAACAAATTGTTATCTGTAGTTCTTTATGTAATACTTTATATTTTTGTAATAGCTCTTTCTATACCGGTGGCAAATATTATGGTAGTGCTGGCCAGTGCTATAGCCGGCCCTCCGCTCGCACTTATTTTATCATCATTTGCTGGAGCATTTGGAGCATTATTTTCATTTCTTATAACCAGATATTTATTTAAGGATTATTTCCAACGTAAATTCAGCAATAAATTAGACGTAATAAATAAGTGCATACATAAAGATGGCACGCTTTATCTATTTGCCCTTCGGGTAAATCCTCTTTTTCCATTCTTTTTAGTAAACATACTGATTGGTTTGACCCCAATGAGGGCTGCTACTTTTTACTGGGTTAGCCAAATTGGAATGCTGCCCGATACGTTAATATTAGTTTTCCTGGGGCAGGAGCTAAGCAAAATTAATTCTTTGCAAGAGGTAATGACTCCCGCTATTATAATTTCATTGATAGCGCTTGGGTTATTCCCGCTATTGGCAAAATGGGTGATGAGTAAAATCGTTCGTCGTCATTGCGCGAGTCCTCCACTTTAGCGATAGGATTTTACTATAACTGACCACTAAAAAAGGATGTATGTAATGTCTAAAATAAAAGTAAAAAGCACGATAGTTGACTTAGATGGCGATGAGATGACCCGCGTAATCTGGGAGATGATAAAAGAAAAACTTATACTGCCATATGTGGACATTAAAATTGATTACTATGATTTAGGCCTGCCAAACCGCGATAAAACTGAAGATAAAGTCACTCATGCCGCCGCTGCTGCTATTAAAAAGCACCGCGTAGGGGTAAAATGTGCAACTATCACTCCTGATGAAGCCCGTGTAAAAGAATTCAACCTAAAAAAAATGTGGCTTTCTCCTAATGGAACAATTCGCAATATCTTAGGCGGCACATTATTCCGTGAACCGATCATCTGCAAAAACGTACCGCGCTTAGTGCCAGGCTGGGAATACCCGATCATAATTGGACGTCATGCGTACGGCGAGCAATACAAATCGCAAAATTTTAAAGTTCCAGGAAAAGGAAAGCTAACAATAACATTCACACCCGATAAGAAAGGCGCTAAGCCTGAAACTTATGAAATACACGATTTCAAAGGGGCAGGGGTTGGCATGGGAATGTTTAACACCGAAGAATCAATCACTGATTTCGCCCGTGCCAGTTTTGAATATGCCCTCAAAAAAGGCTGGCCGCTGTATTTTTCTACTAAGAACACAATCCTAAAAGCCTATGACGGCACATTTAAGGATATTTTTGAAAAGCTGTATCAGACTGAATATAAAAAGAAATTCGATAAAGCGGGCATAACATACGAACACCGTTTGATTGATGATATGGTTGCGTTCTCACTAAAATCTTCAGGTAAGTATGTGTGGGCATGCAAGAACTATGATGGTGACGTGATGTCTGACATGGTGGC
>JAJONM010000091.1 GCA_021323415.1 Rickettsiaceae bacterium | reverse complement strand
TCAGGTTGCGCGTTCGACTCAAACAGTGGAGGAAAAAGAAGCTTCTACTGAAGGTGGTCAGGGTGGAAATGTAAGCGCTGCTAATAATTTACCAGGTGGCGGGGCTGCAGCAGAATCGGCGGCAGGGGCTGCAAGCAATAATGCTAAAGTAGATGAAATAACTAACTTTGAAGTATCTAAAACAATTAAAAAGCATATCAAGGAAGTAGGTACGGTTAAGCGTATATCAATCGCTGTATTGGTTGATGGAAATTACGAATATAACGAGCAAACAGAAGAAACTTCCTATACTCCGCGTGCAGATGAAGAGCTAAAAAAGCTTGAAGAGCTGGTAAGATCTGCGGTTGGCTTGAAGAGCTGGTAAGATCTGCGGTTGGATTTGATGAAAAACGCGGTGATACTATAAAAATCGTAAATATGAAATTCTCAACTGACATACAAGGTGCGGTGAAAGAGAAAAAGTTTGAATGGGTAAAGCGTGACCTTGGAAATATTATCCAGACCCTGGTAATCGGTATCGTAATTACGCTTATCATCTTATTGATAGTCAAACCAATGGTTGGCCGTGCATTTGAGATAACAAAATCAGAGACAGAAGAGGCTGAACTGCAGGCGGCCCTTGCCGGTCAGGATTTGGATGAACTTGCACAGATAACAGGCCAGGAAGAAGAGGCAAAAAAGAAAGAATCCCTTATAGATATGGAACGCTTTGAAGAAAGAATGAATACGTCATCGCTAAGTGCTATTAACGGTATTGTGGAGCGGCACCCTGAGGAAGCGGTTACTATATTAAGAAGCTGGATGGAGAATAATGCTTAAGTGGAATCTAGAATCTAGAATCTAGAATCGGGTGTATTTCTTGATTCTAGATTCTAGATTCTAGATTCCTCCTCTAAGAAGGAGAGAAAAATGGCTACTAAAGATAATTATGCGAAACTGTCAGGCCTTGAGAAAGCAGCTATTGTTATTATGTCTGTGAATGAAGACAACGCAACTAAGCTCTTTAACCTTATGCATGATGATGAGATAAAAGATATTTCTCACATAATGTCGACGCTTGGAACTGTAAGCCCTGATGTTGTTGAACAGTTGTTTGTTGATTTTTCCAATTCGGTTTCTGAAACTTTATCCTTTGTTGGTAACCTTGATAATACTGAGAAGCTTTTGGCTAAGGCATTAGGTAAAGACAGGGTTGACGGAATTATGGAAGATATCCGTGGCCCGGCTGGCCGTAATACCTGGGATAAGCTTGGTAATGTCAGTGAGGAGGTTCTGGCGTCTTACCTGAAAACTGAATATCCGCAAACAGTAGCTTTGATTGTTTCTAAATTAACCCCGATACATGCAGCTAAAGTTTTATCTATGTTACCAGAGGATTTTACCTTTGAAGTCATGCAAAGAATGCTTGAGATGGATAATGTAAAGAAAGAGGTGTTAGATAGTGTTGAAAAGGCGCTTAGAGCTGAATTTATCAGCACGATATCTAAGACCCAGAAACTTGATAATGATGAGATGATGGCCGAAATATTCAATAGTTTTGACCGTGCCAGTGAATCGAAATACATGGGGTTATTGGAACAACGTAATCCTGATGCAGCTGAAAAAATTAAAAACCTTATGTTTACCTTCGATGATCTTGTTAAAACAGATGCAGCTGGTATCCAGGCATTACTCCGTGTTGCAGATAAGAGTAAGCTGGCAGTAGCTTTGAAAGGCGCAAGCGAGGAAATTCGCGATTTGTTTGTAAAAAATATGTCATCACGTGCATCAAAAATTATGTTGGACGAAATGGAAGCTATGGGGCCTGTGCGCTTGCGTGATGTTGATGAGGCGCAAGGACAAATTATTATCCAGGCTAAGGAGCTTATTGCTAGCGGTGAGATGATGGTATCTAAAGGTGATAACGCTGAAGACGAAATGATATATTAGTGGGTGGCCCGGTGGCCAATTAGACAATGGAAAAATTTGATTTTAAAGCGCTGGATAAAGAGAAAAGCTCACTTGCAGAAAGTGGTGATTTTCGCTCAGGGTTTTTTTCGGTTTTTAATCCAGTGAAGGAAACTGAGGCTGAAGAAAATCCTGCTCCTGTTGATATTGTTCCGCAGCCTGATCCTGAAGTAATAAAATTACAGATGGAAAAAGAAATTACCCAAAGCCGGGCCAAGGGTTTTGAGGAAGGCTATGCCAAAGGTTATAGCGATGCCAGGCTTGAAGCTGATGAAGTAAACAAGCAGGTGGAGTTAGGCGTTAGGTTATTGGTTGATGGGCTAAACCAGCTAATAGAGCAAAAGAAATTGCAATGTAAAAGGGAAGTATCAGATGTTGCTGATATTATCCTGCGTGTTACAAAAAAAATAACCCAGGCGGAACTTTCAGCTAATGCAGCAGAGATGGTGGAAAAAGTGGTAAGAAAAAGCTTTGAGTTGCTTTTTGATGAGCCATTAATTGTTATATCTGTTAACCCGATGATTTACGAGGGGCTGCAGGAGAGGTTTGCCAATTTAGCCAAAAATGAGGGTTTTAAAGGTAAAGTAGAGGTGGTCCCGGATGATAAGCTATCAGTTGCCAGTTCACAAATAGAGTGGAAGGGCGGTGGATTGTGTAGCGATAAAGAGAACGCCTGGTTGGAAGTAGAGAAGCTGGCGAAGGACTGTTTAAATAAAAAACGGGGCAAAAAAACAGCTTAATAGTATAAAAAGCCCCGTAATTTACGGGGCTTTTTTTGTATATAACTGACCTAATACTTAAGCCGCATCCTTACCATCTTTAGCTTCCGCAGTTTTTGCTTCAGCTGATGCTTTTATCAAAACGTCAAGGTCGCGTTGTGAACACAGGCCAAGCAGAACCGGATCTTTTGCTGTGATATTTGAATAGTTCCAGTGTGATTTATCACGGATAGACTCAATAGTCTTTTTAGTAGTACCGATAAGCTTAGTGATTTGCGAATCTTTTGCTCCTGGACAGTGCTTTAATATCCATGCTATAGCATCAGGTTTATCCTGTCTTCTAGCAACCGGAGTATAACGGCTTTTCTTCTTTTTGTTCTTTTCAGTACGGATGTATTTTTCAGTTGCTTCTTGTAGCTTAAGCTTTGCTTTTGGGTCTTGCTCGCAACGTTTTATTTCTTCATGCGATAATTGGTGCGAAACGATAGGGTCTTTCCCTACGATACCCACAGCTACTTCACCATCAGCGATGCCTTGTACTTCAAGTTGGTGCATACCGCAGAATTCGGCAATCTGGCCAAATGTTAAATTCGTATTATCTACCAGCCAAACGGCAGTTGCTTTAGGTAAAAGTGGTAAGGTCATCGTGTTTCTCCGATTTGTTAATAATTATATCGTGTAAGGAAATAAAAAATCGATGCTGGTTTAATAACCTTTTTTTACACAATTTTCAAGACAATTTTACCAATATGAGTACTGGATTTCATCAATTCATGTGCTTTTTCGGCCTCTTCTAAGGAAAAAACGCTATCAATTATCGGTTTTATGCTGCCATTTTCCAGTAGTGGCCATAGCTTTTCCTGAAGTTCCAAGGCGATTTTAGCCTTGTCCTGTAGCGATTTTCTCCTAAGGGTGGTGCCCATTAGGGTAAGGTTTTTCATCAAAACAGGGGCGAAATTGACCTGGGCTTGGGCTCCTCCTATAAAGGCGATAGATACCAGGCGTCCGCCCTGGTTTAAGATGTTGATGTTTTTATTGAAATACTCCCCTCCTACCATATCCAGAATTACATCTACACCGCCAAGAGAGCTTATAATGGAATAGAAATCTTCAGTTTTATAGTTAATAGCCTGTTTTACCCCTAGGTCGCGCAGAAAGTTGCATTTTTTATCAGAGCCGGCAGTTGCGTAGCATATTATGCCAAATTCTTTTGCTATTTGTACGGCAGCTATGCCAATGCCACTTGTACCGCCATGGACAAGTAGTGTTTCGCCGGGTTTTATTTTGGAATGATGGAATAAATTACTCCAAACGGTGAACAACGCCTCAGGTAAGCTTGCTGCTTTTATATAATCAAAGCCATTCGGGATTGGTAATATTTGTTGGGAAGGTGCCGCTGCATATTCAGCGTAGCCGCCACCTTCGAGAAGTGCGCAGACCTTATCACCGATTTTCCAATTGGTAACGTCTGAACCAAGTCTTACGATTTCTCCTGCAACTTCTAAGCCTAATATATTAGAAGCCCCTTGTGGGGGAGGGTATTTACCTTGCTTTTGTAATATGTCTGCACGGTTAACACCGGCAGCAAAAACTTTTATCAAGACTTCATGAGGTTTTGGAAGTGGGATATCGGACTTGCCGATCTGACACTTGCCACTTAGAATGTTTATTGAATTCATTTTCATAGTGCAAGTGTAAGTGTAAGTGCAAGTTTTTAGCAAGAGGATTCTTCCTTGCGCTAACTACTTGCACTTGCACTACTTAATTCTAGTTTTCTGATAGTGTGCGAACTAACAAATTAATAGCATTCTGATGCATTGGGTTTTTTATACGTAAGAAGTTACGTGAAACCTCAATACACATTCTTTGATGTTGTGTTGGCAATACATCAGTATCGTCATTAACACCATCGAAGAAGAATGATACAGGTTTGTTCAGAGCGTGGCTAATAGCAGCCAATCTGCCTGCAGAAATACGGTTAGTACCTTTTTCATATTTCTGTAATTGCTGGTGGGTTACACCAATTTTAGCAGCTAATTGCTGACGCGATAAACCCATAGAAATACGCAGCTCATGTATTTTCATGCCGATTAGCGTATCAATCTTCTCAGTAAACTCACTTTTTCTAGCCATCTTAAAACTCCCATTTATTAATTCTTTTATTGGCAATTTCTTGCTTCCTTGAAGTAAGATAAGCAACTAGTATGCCAAAGTTCTAAATTGCACCCTTAGATAGCAATAAACTATTAGTTTAGCAAGACTTAAACTGTTACATTTTTAATGTTTTGCGTCTTTTTTTGCATAATTCTTTTATGCAATGTGTATTTTTGACACAAAAAAAAGATACACAAGGTTGCAATTTGACACAGTTAGTTATATATAAATATTTTAAGGAAAAATTTACTATGACAATTTCTGATAGAATCTACATTAAATTAAATCAAAATCTATCAATATCCAAACTGGAAGTGGTAGATGACTCATCAAAGCATAAAGGCCATGCTGGTTGGAAGGATGGTGGGGAAACTCATTTTAACATAAAAGTAATCAGTGATGATTTTTCTGGTAAGAATAAAGTTGCCCGCCATAAATTAATTTATTCAATATTAGATGAAGAATTGAAAGATGGTATTCATGCACTCTCTATAATTGCGCTTACTACTGATGAATTTAAAGTTGAGTAAATATTTACAAAACTCCCTCTATTGACTACAGATAAAACTATTCTTAATGTTTAATTTTTAATTAATTATTAAGGACGTAGTATGCGCCAATTATTTACACAAACAATCAGAAGAGCAAGTAATCAAAATAATCTTAATTCCATACTTTCCAGCAGAAATATAAATACAGAAGCAAAAACTATTCTTAATAATTTAAAAATACAATTTATGGCGGGGGTAAACGGATATGATCGTTCAGGAGAAAGTGTAAAAAATACCTACTACACAAAAGATACTCGTGATTCCTTAGAAGATTTAACCAACAAAACTTTCAATTCAATAGAAAATTTTAATAAAACTGAAAATGGTACGCCAAAACAAATAATAGATATACTGAGCAATCTATTAAACGACCCTGACATAAAATCACAGCTTGCTAATACGCTTGATCCTTTTGACAAAAAATCAACTGATGCGATAGCAATCAGCCAGGCGAATGTAAAGCCAGCTTTACGCCCATTAAATAAGCATGAATCCCTAAGTGCTTTTGATGGTATAAAGAAAAATATGGAGAAGCTATTAAAAACTATTGAGACCCAAGATTTACACTCTACAAAAATAGCTGCGCAAAGCAAGAAGATCGAATTTTAACAAATAGCAGGAAAACACCCATTATAGATGTGATGGGTGTTTTCCTATAGCATAGATACTAAATCTGCCCCAATGTCTTAATCTTAACTTTCGGATGCACTTCATTTTGCTTAACTTTCGGATGCACTTCATTTTGCGACATCACTACAGTAGAAGGGCGGAAGCGCTCAATTACTGAGCGTACATATGGTCTTATCGAAGGGTTAACCAGTAAAATTGGATTCTCACCACGCGCTGCATGTTGCTGGAAAACCCTTTTCACTGCAGAAATAAATTCCTGTAATTTAGTTGGTGGAATTGATAATTGCCGTTCTTCGTTGCCAGCAATGCCTTCGCTAAACATGCCTTCCCATAATGGTGAGAGCGATACGAGTTCAATTATTCCTGCTTCATTTACGTTATCGAAACTTATCTGACGGGCTAAGCGGCCACGTACATATTCAGTGATAAGCGTAATGCTCTTGGTAGTCGTAGTTGCTTCCGAAATTGCTTCCAAGATAGTAGGCAAATCGCGGATGGAAACCCTTTCGGCCAGCAAGTTTTGCAGAACACGTTGCACACCCCCCACTGAAATCTTATCTGGCACAGTTTCTTCAACCAGTTTTTTCTGGTCATCAGGCAGGCCATCGAGCAGCTTTTTAGTTTCACTGTAAGATAACAATTCATTGATGTTATCTTTGATAATTTCAGTTAAGTGAGTGGTAATTACAGTTGGGGGGTCAACCACTGTGTAATTCTTAAATAAGGCTTCTTCTCGGAGGCTTTCCGAAATCCATTTTGCCGGTAGGCCAAATGCCGGTTCTTTTGTCTCTTCTCCAGGCAGTGCGATTGGTTGCCCGCGATGATCCATAACCAATAACATATCTGGCCTCACCATGCCGCGGCCACATTCTATATCCTTAATTCGGATGACGTATTCTTGCGTTTGTAGCTGCATATTATCCTGGATACGCACTGATGGCATTACAAAGCCCATATCCTTGGCTAATTGCTTACGTAAAGCCTTAATCTGGTCTGGGAGTTTGTTGCCCTTCTCATAGTTAATGAGAGGCAGTACACCGTAACCTAGTTCTAACCTGACATTATCGATTTGTAGTATGTTAGATATAGGCTCTTCTTCAACAGATTTTTTCTTATCGTCTGAAGCTTTTTGTTCAGTCTGTTGCTGGCCTTCAGCAACTTTCTTTTTCTCTTCTTGACGTACATACCACGCCATACCGCCAACTGCGCCAGAGATACACAAGAATGGTAATGCCGGAATTGTTGGCATGAGGGCCATAAGGAATATCAGGCCGCTAACCAGGCCTAGAGCTTGTGGGAATTTTCCTAATTGTGAGAATATCGCTTTATCAGCTGCCCCCCTCACTCCTGATTTTGATACCAAAAGACCGGCAGATGTTGAAACTATCAGCGCTGGGATTTGCGATACTAATCCATCACCGATAGTCAGGATAGTGTAGGAATCAACTGCTTGCTGGAAGGTAAGGCCACGTTGTACGATACCGATAATCATACCGCCGATAAAGTTAATGAAGGTAATTAAAAGGCCGGCGATGGCGTCGCCGCGTACGAATTTACTCGCACCATCCATTGCACCAAAGAAGGTGCTTTCATCTTCCAAATCCTGGCGACGTTTCTTTGCCTGATCCTCGTTTATAAGACCGGCTGATAAATCAGCA
>JAJONM010000022.1 GCA_021323415.1 Rickettsiaceae bacterium | reverse complement strand
ATGGGTGGAATCCCGACTAATTACCACGGTGAAGTGGTTACTAAAAAAGGCAAAAACCCTGATCAGGTTGTACCAGGACTCATGGCAATTGGTGAGGCCGCTTGCGTTTCAGTACACGGCGCTAACCGCCTCGGCTCTAACTCACTTTTAGACCTGGTTGTGTTTGGCCGCGCAGCAGCAATCCGCGCTGCAGAGATAATAAAACCTGGACAATCGCATAAGGCATTGCCAGAAAATGCAGGCGAAAATGCCCTTGAAAGATTGGATAAAATCCGCTTCTCAAATGGCAAAAAATCAACTGCAGAAATCCGCGCCGAAATGCAGGATGTAATGCAAAAACACGCATTAGTATTCCGTAATGAAGAAATTTTGGAAGAAGGCTTAGACCTTATCACTAAAGTTTATAACACTTACGATGAAATCGGCATTACTGATCGCGGCGACAAAAACTGGCACAAACACACAATCGCATGGATTGATAACAAAGGAAAAGTTGAAATTGACTACCGTCCTGTACATATGAATACGTTAAGTAACGAAGTGCAAACGGTTCCGTTGAAGAAGAGGGTTTATTAATATGGCCGAATTCACACTACCAAGAAATTCAAAAGTAGGTAAAGGGAAGTACGTAAAAGCGTCAAATGACGCAAAAAATGTACGTAAATTCAATGTATACCGTTGGAACCCTGAAGATGTTGACGGGCAGGGCGAACCAAAAAATCCAACTCTTGATACATTCGAAGTGGATATGGATAGTTGCGGGCCAATGGTTTTGGACGCGCTGCTCAAAATAAAAAATGAAGATGATAGCACCCTGACCTTGCGCCGTTCTTGCCGTGAAGGAATTTGTGGTTCGTGCGCGATGAATATTGATGGTACAAACACTCTTGCCTGCACAAAATCTTGCGATGATGTAAAAGGCGATATTAATGTGTATCCATTACCGCACATGCCTGTGATAAAAGACCTAGTGCCAGATTTGACTAATTTTTACGCACAATATGAATCGATAAAACCTTGGCTGCAAACTGATACTGCTGCGCCAAGCAGTTCTGAACGCCTACAATCGCCAGAAGACCGTGATAAACTTGACGGGCTGTACGAGTGTATCATGTGCGCGTGCTGCTCTGCAAGTTGCCCGAGCTACTGGTGGAATAGCGATAAATATCTAGGACCAGCAGTGTTATTACACGCATATCGCTGGATTATCGACAGCCGCGACGAATACACTGGCGAACGCCTTGATGCACTTGAAGACCCATTCAAATTATACCGTTGCCACACAATTATGAACTGTGCTAACACTTGCCCTAAAGGCTTAAACCCAGGCAAGGCCATTGCAGAGATTAAGAAGTTGATGGTCCAGAGGCAAGGGTAGATAGTGATTTGTGACTAGTGGCTTGTGACTTGTGTGGGACAAAGCTTCTTCTAACAAGTTACTAGTCACAAGCCACTAGGCACTAGCCACTAAATTTATGCAACCATGGTACATCACCCCCAACCCCTCCTTCAAAAGCCACCATGCTATAATAATAGGCGGCGGACTTGCTGGTACTTCTGCTGCATACAGCCTTGCCAAACGCGGTTGGAAAATTACATTAATCGAACGAAATCAATTACTTGCCAGTGAAGCTTCAGGCAACCCGGTGGGCATTGTAGCTCCAATGCTTTCGCATAAAAATGACCTGATTGGAGAGTTTTATTTCGAAGGTTTTTTGCATGCATTAAAACACATACAAGCTATTGATATACAATACCAAAATTGCGGTGTGCTGGATATCAGCAGCGGCAAAACCGATAAAAATCCATCAGATTTAGTTGTACCCGAAAACTTTATCAGTAAACTCTCTGCAGTTGAGGCTTCAAAAATTGCCGATATACCTATAAAAGCCAATGGGTTATTTATCCAGCCGGGGGGATTTATATCCCCATCCGATTTATGCAAGGCCAATATTAAATCTGATAATATAAAAGTCGTCTATTCCGCTGCGGCATTATCCATAAACAAGGAAGGAGAAGGCTGGCAAGTTGCAACAGATAAAGAAAACCTCCACTCATCAGTGGTCATTTTTGCCAATAGCACAGATGCCAAAAACTTTTTTAATTGGCTGCCTATATATAATGTACGCGGACAAGTGACATATCTGCCACAATGCTCTTTAAACCCTAAAACAGTTATTTGCTATGATAAGGGCTATATTACGCCAGAATATCAAGGTGTTAATTATATTGGCGCTACATTTATCCGTAGTGACAATAAAGATATATCACTAAATGAGCACGAAGAAAACTTAAAGAACTTAAGTAAAAATTTCCATATAGATCAATATGATATTACAAAACTAGAGGGTAGGGTATCGCTCAGGGCAATATCACCAGATAGAAGACCGGTGATAGGACAAGTGCCTGATTATACGGCTTTTTTAGAAGATTATGCCGGGCTAAAGAATGGACGCCAGGAAAAATATCCACCAGGCAAATATCTGAAAGGGCTTTATTTAACTACTGCACATGGTTCCCGCGGCCTTACATCAGCTCCAATTGCCGGTGAACTTCTGGTTGCACAGATAAATAATGAGGAGTTGCCATTGCCGGAAAATATTGTAAATGCGCTAAGTCCGGCTAGGTTTTTGATTAATGAACTTAAACGGACCTAGGAACTCCACTTCACTGCATACGGGTGTGGAGCCTCATTATCGACTTTACTTAAAAAGTATAAAAATAAGTCCGAAGGACATTGCTAATGAAATGAATAGCCAAGAATACCACAACTGGTGAAAGATCAACCATACCTAAATCCGGCATATAACGTCGAATCCGGCGGAGCACTGGCTCAGTCATTTTGTATAAAAACTCAGAGATTTTTGCAACTAATGGGCTGTAACGGTTAACAACATCGAAAGCGATCAACAGGCTAATCACAATCCATGCCATTAAAACCCAGCCATATAGGTTCAAAATAACAATTATCAGATCTATAAATGGATTTAAATTCATAATGATAAATTTATATATGGGATTACGGTAGGTGACAAGTAAGAACTTTGGAACTTTAAAAATAGCCGCAAACGCAACAAATATGTGTCTGCTTGGATGGTTGTTGTGCTAAATTCTTAGGTTCTGGCCTTTTTCTTAAAAACTTTGCTTGCATCCTGTCTAAAAATATGTATTTTACTGCTTCGCTTAATTTTAAGCCCATTATTATTTGGAGAGTTAGGTTTATGCCTTTGTATGAGAGCACATTTATTGTAAGACAGGATGTATCCGCGCAGGAAGTGGACAAGATTGCTGATAATCTTGCCAAAATCATTACTGATTATAAGGGAAAAGTTGTTAAAAGGGAAAATTGGGGCCTAATGACTCTTGCTTATAAAGTTAAGAAAAGCAAAAGAGGCCATTACGTTTTATTCGGTCTGGATACTCCGGTTGCTGGCATTAACGAACTGAAAAGACAGTATAAATTAAGCGAAGATGTTATCCGTAGCTTAACAGTACGCGTTGATGAAATATCTAAGGAGCCATCGCCATTGTTCAAAAAAGGCGGAACTCAAACTGCTCCAAAAAGAACCGCTAATGATGAGGGATTTTAAGAATGTACGACGAAAATAGAGATAGAAGCGAAGGCAGAGGAAGAAGAGGTGGTCACAGTTCTGAGGGACAAATGCCATCTAACGTACCATTGGTAAGAAATGTGTTTTTCCGCCGTGTTAGAGGGTGCCCTTTGTCTGGTGACGAAGCAGAAGTAATTGATTACAAAAACATCGCTTTGCTTGGCAGATACGTTTCTGAGCGCGGCAGGATAATGCCTAGCCGTATATCTTCAGTTTCTTTGAAGAAGCAACGTGAGCTGGCAAGGGCAATTAAACGTGCAAGACAATTAGCGTTAATGCCATACATAGCGCAATAATTTTATAAGGATGTTGAGGAATGAAGGTTATTTTATTAGGGCGTGTTGGCCGACTTGGTAATGTAGGTGATGTGGTTGAGGTAAAAGATGGTTACGCTCGTAACTTCCTTATTCCGCAGGGTAAAGTGCTGCGCGCTACTAACGAAAACAAAGCCTATTTCGAATCAAAAAGATCTGATATTGAAAAAGATAACGCTCAAAAGCGTACTGCGGCTGAAAAAGAATCAACTAAAATTGAAGGCAAGTTTATTGTTATTACAAGACAAGCTGGAGATGATGGTCGTCTATACGGTTCAGTAACTTCACGTGATATCACAGAAGCAGCAGTTGCTGATGGTCTGCCGATTATACGTAACCAGATTGCGCTGCAAAACCCAATTAAAGCAATTGGCGTTTACAAACAGAAAATCGTTCTTCATGCTGAAGTTATCGCTAATATCTTCGTAAATATTGCAAGAAGCGCTGAAGAAGCTGCTAAAGCAAAAGAAGAATTTCTGAATCCAAAAGTTAAGAAAGAAGAAGATGTAGCTGAAGCGGCTCCTGAAGCAAAATCAGAAGAAGCAACTGAAGAAGCTGCAGAATAATTTAGCTAAAAATAATTAAGAAAGCGCCATTGCTGAAAAGTGATGGCGTTTTTTTATGTTTTGGTCCTAGATATGCAGATGCAGCGTGATGGACGCCTAATTACGATATATTTTATCAGAGTTTTGATTAAAACCTGCTCTGAAAGCTTTTATGGCATTGAGCTGCTCTTCTTATCGCAAATAAATATGCACCAGAGACTGGATAATTTATAATATTCATGATAAATAGAATCATTAATATTAATAAATTAAGATGTATCATGAAAAGAATTTCCGAAAGTAACGAACATGGAAGGAATGTAAAACCAAGGACTGATGATGCTAATACCCAACCTACTATTGTTCCGCCTCCGCCAATTCCTGCTCATTTTGCTTCACAAGGATTACCTGTACAGCCAGCTGTAGCGCCTACACAAAATATTCCATTACAATCTCCTAATATTTCACCAACAATTCAACCTTCTAACTTAACTGATGCTGAAAAATCCCTACTTAATTCTGCTACAACAGGTGATTTGAAAACGCTATGCAAACTAATTGATGAAAAAGTAAATATAAATATTGCAGATGAGAAGGGTATGACCGCTTTGCTACATGCAGCTAAAAATGGTCATACTGATATTGTGGTTTGGCTAAATTATAAAGGCGCTAAAATGGATGTGTTTATGAATGTAGGTGGTGCTTATGCCATACATTTAGCTACTTTTGGAAATCATTTTGCTTCTATTGTTGCACTTATTAGGATGGATGCCGATGTAAATGCAAAAGATGGAAGAAATTATACGCCACTACATCTGGCTGCTGAATATGGTTTTAAAAAAGCTGCAGAGGTGCTGGTTGCAAACAAAGCTGATTTAAATGTAAAGAATGCAGAGGGGTTAACACCACTACATACAGCGGCTCAATATGGTCAAAGAGAAGTTGCAGAAATACTGGTTGCAAACAAAGCTGATGCAAATGTAAAGGATGTACGTGATTTTACTCCACTACATGTGTCTGCTGTATATGGTCAAAGAAAAGTTGCAGAATTGCTGATTGCAAACAAAGCTGATGTTAATACAAAAGGCGTACATGGTCTAACACCACTACATACGGCTGCTAATTTTGGTCAAAGAGAAGTTGCAGAATTGCTGATTGCAAACAAAGCTGATGTTAATACAAAGACTATGCAAGGTGCAAAACCATTACATTTTGCTATCCAAAAAGGATATAAAGACATTGTGGAGTTATTAGTTAAAAAAGGAACTATTTTAACTGAGCAACTAGAGCAGAAGGTAATGGAAGTGCTTTCTATCTCGAAAGATCAATTGGACAAATTAGCAAAACAGCCGGAAACTCCACAGCATAGAGCTGAAACATGGGTAAGTCGTGTATACCCAGAATCGCAGTCTGAAATAGCTTTAGAGGCTGTTATTATAAAAGACTTAGGTAGCTCAAATAGTTGGTGTGATTTGTAGCCTTCCTAAATAGCTTGTTTTTTAAAGCCTATCGACTAACAAAATATAGCTTACAGGATGACGCCAGAATTTAACTCCTAGACAAATCACTTTGCGTCTTTAAAACACCCATCTTTTTAAGGTCATCATCAGACCACACTCTTGCATTTTGTCTGGTTAGTTGTGGTCTTGATTTTATATTTTGGGCTGTAATAGTAATTTTAGCCGGAGTCACAACTACTGAAGTAACTTCGGTAGCCTTTTCATCCGCTAATGTCTGGTTGTACTCCGCCCTTGTTAATAGACGGGGAGGTGATGCAGGTGGTAATTGCCCGTTCGCAATAAGCGTGCGATGAGTAGACTTGCTAACTAGCAATCTGCTAATCGCGGTATTTGAGGATACCGGGCTTTCATCTGATTCTTTTGCCTTATCTAAATTAGTTGCAATAGGTACTGATACGCTTGCTTTCCTAAGAGATACGGCCGGTGCAATATCATCTGTCGCTTTTACTTCTTTTTTAGGCGCTTTTATAGAAGATTTTCTAGGGCTTGAAGACTCCTCATCAGAATATTCCAATGCAACCCGATCATTTTTTAAAGCAATTAAAGCTTGTACATTTTTAATTGGTGAACGGGTGTTAATGCGTAAGGTTCCATTAGCCGCTTGTACGCGGATATTTTTGCTTTCTTCCTTTGTAAATTTATCAGGATTTTGTCCATTCTCAAAATTAATATTTTTTATTGAAGGTAATTTTACATGGTTTCTAATAATTGAAGCTTGCTGTTTAGGTGTATTGTGGTTATTCAAAGCTTCTTTTACCCTTTGCCATATTGGTTTTGGGCTCGTCTTCGAGATTATTGCTTGAACTTCGTCCTTACCCAGTATTTTCCTGGCATCATTAGCACCAAGTATTTCCACCGAGTAATCGTAAGATTCCTTAAGGATTTTTTTAATAGAAATCCTGGCCATGGTTCTTTCAAGTTGAGTAAGAATGTTGGGATTGTTAGTTCTTCCTGATACTTCCTGGGTAGGGAAGGTTTTGCCATGCAGAATTCCATAAAAATCACTATCTAAAATATTTTTATAGTATTGATAAACTTCAACATGTTGCTTAAATATTTGCCTAATAAAATCACGGTGAGTTTGATTATTGCTATCAAATGGATTTTTCCCTTCATCTAATTTTTTATAAATCTCATTCCACTCGCTATCTTTAAAAAGTGCCTTTATTTTTTGAAAATCATTGCCATCAATCATAGCAAAAGGGAAGAGGCTTTTAAGGAATGAACCAAAGTTTTCTCCGAAATTTTCGCGTATTGAAGTTGTAAGATTGTTAAACCTCGATTGCTTGTGGCCATTTTTATTTGCTATAGTAGCTGCATTAGCTTCTATAGCGTTCAAACTCCAATCAACAGAGGCGTACCCCGAAACAGCATACATCTGTATTGCGATATCGCGGTTATTGTATACGTTGTTTTGCAAAAGGCTTAAGATTTCATAATCTGGTCGTATAACAGCTGCCTTATTGGTTATGTCATTTATTTGCGCCAAAAAAGCTTCTTTTTTATTTGATTCCTTTTTAATTGCTTCATTAAATGATGTCTGAATATATTGCTTAAGGTGTATATTAAAAAATCTGTTCACAGCGCTTTTAAGCATGCTTTTGACTATATCAGGACATTCTTCGTTATAAATAAAGTTAGTTTGGCATTCTTGTTTATGTTTTTTATAAAGTTCTTCTATTTTAGTATAATCAATCCTTTGCTTACCACTTTTATCAAAAGCCTCATTTGCTATTTTTTTTGCTATAATTCCAGTGCTGTCCTTTATTAGAGCCTGATAGAAATGCGAAAGGTTTTCTATTGATACAGGCTGGCCGTCAGTGGGTTTCTTTGTGCTATCATTATCATCGCTAGATTCAAGGAGCAGATCAGCGCTGCCTTGTTTGTGAAAGTTAGGCACGCGAGGGGTTCTGCTTAAACGGCCAGGGCGGCTGGTTTTTGCTAATGTTTCGAGTTCTTCTTTTTGTTCTTCTGCGTTGATTTTAGGAGCACTAACTGCAGTAACTATCCTGTAAGCTGTATCGGATGCCAATTTTTCATTCTCAAAAAATACACTTTTTGACATAATAACAAACCATTTGTATCTTGTTGTTGCGAATGATTAATAGGCGTGCGCTTACAATCGTGCAACCGAATTTATTAATAGATTAATTAATAATGTGAATAAATAGAAAATTTCTAATGAACTTTATATAATAAACAATTGAAATTTAACTAGTAATAGAAACTTAGCTTCGGTTTTTCTGGCAAACAAATAGTCAGAAGTGGTTAAGTATTTGATTTTTAGGGTAATAAAGTAAGTTTTGTTTTTAAGCCCGCTTCAATTATTAGTTGGATTTTAATGTTTAATTTATATTTATAATTGATCTAAGTCATTGAAAAATAATTTTTATTGGATTTATATTTATTTTATGTATGTTATAAGGAAATCGTAATTGTAATGAATAGTTGACTGCGATTAGGAAGTAGTGTATAAGTTCGGGCATTCATTAATAAGTTTATAAATTAGTTTTTTAGTTATGGGGATTCATGAGTAAGTCCAAGAAGCCGATAGATGACAGGATTGAAAACCTAAAAAAGGCAATTAGTGGCGGCACATCAGCACCTAAAGTTGATCGCGACATAGATGTTCCTGTAACAAAAGGTTCAGTGAGAGACCTGCAGAAATTATTTACGCCTAAAAAATCTGCTCAACAGCTAGCTTATGAAGAAAGCCTGAAAGAAATCGATTTATCTTTATCTGCTCTTCCTACCAGAGAAGTGCCATTAATTAACCTTGAGAACCCATCAGAATTCTTACAGCATTTTGAAATGAATAGCCCAAGGCGCCTTAATTTCACAGAAGATGGAGTTCCTGTAGAGGAGGTATCAATAGTATCTTCGCCACTGCCTAGTTCGTTCACCACATTAACAACGAGCCAACCTCCTAGCCCTGTAAAAAATGAGGCAAGAGAGCTTAAAAGAAAAAATACTTTTTTCCACAGTTCTTTTGAATCTTTTAAAGAAAAAGCCCTTCCTAAAGCAAATGATCACATCAAGAACACTCTTGATGCAGTAGCGAAAAGCACAAAAGAGGCTGTAAAGCAAAAAGAAGAGGAAGAAACCAAGAAAGTTGCAGAAGAATTTGCTAAGATAAGCGAAAATCTAGCTAAACCTGGCATTACAGAAATTGAATTTGATGCTCTAAGAGCTCAGCAAGTTAAATTAGCTCAAAGCCAGGCATTAAAAGCAAAAAGAAAGAGCCAGGAAGAAGAGAGC
The DNA here is from genome assembly GCA_021323415.1 of Rickettsiaceae bacterium. GTDB lineage: Bacteria > Pseudomonadota > Alphaproteobacteria > Rickettsiales > UBA6187 > JAJONM01. The sequence continues at coordinate 13,037 of JAJONM010000022.1, read as the reverse complement.
GAAGTTTCTCATGAAAGTGAATCTGTAGCACTTAGTAATTTTGACGAACCAGTAAGAAATGCTCTTGCTAGAATGGTATCGGGTGAGCATCTTCAAGATCAAATAGAAGGTAAACGTCAGGTTAGCCGCGTAATTGATGGAGCTAAGTCTGATAATCCTGCTCGCCAGTCAACTGCCCAAGTTGAGGCTAATACTGCTGATTTAGTTTCTGATTTGCTTAATGATTTGTTGTCTGCTGATGCAAATGCAGTTGCAGCTGCATATCCTTCGTTAGAGCAGGAAATTGATGTTATTGCAGAATATCTTGCAAATACAAATCCTGAGTTAGGTCCTGTTGGATATGATATATTAACAGATGAATTGGCCACTTTAAGGGAAAAGCAAGCAAAGCAATCAACCTTACCATATTCAGTTAGCCTAGACGATATTTTAGCTTTAGAGAATGAACCAGTAAGAGCTAAAGAAGAAAAAGTAATAAGCAATCCCAATTTGGCCGCGCTACATGATGAGCTAGAACAAGCCATGAAAGCTCTTGAAGCTATGGAAGAAAAGCAAAAGATAGAAAGAGAATTTGCTTTTTCTATATCTGCCAGAGATGCCAAATCTAATTTGGGTCGCACAACGCTTCCAAACGGTGAAGTGGCAATTTCTACTTTCCCGAACGAGTTTAATACGATTCCCGTAGAGGAAGAGGAAACGCAGGGTGATAGGGATGCGGACGCTCTGATGGCGGATATAGCCCCTGACGTAAATATTGATAATGTTACAGATGATAAGCATGATATTGATGCAGGATTTGTAGTAGATGCAGAATATTCTGTATCAGATGATATAATTCGTAGCAAAGATGCAGAAGTTGAGCCAGCGATTAGAACAGAATTGCGCGCAAGAGTAGCAACTAAACAAGCCGCAAACAAACCACAAACTGTTTCAAGTTCACCATCAACGCCTGAGGTACGTAAGGCAATTGCTGAAGCTAAGTCCGAACGTTCATTTGAGGACGAACTTCGTTCTTTTCTGGAAGATTCATCTAGCGAGGAAGATAAGGCTCCTACTCCAGTTAAACCACGTTTGCCTGGTCTGGATTCGCCAGCTCCAAGCTTGCGCACTATAAATGTCGCAATTAAAGAATCCAGAGAAGCGCTGCCTGCCAAAAAAGCTGCTAACGTAACAAAGCCAGTTAGTTTAGTTGATCATAATGCAGAATTTGAAGCATTTCTAAATCAAATAACTAAAGAGCAAGCAGCTCCTTTAGCTAAGGCAGATCAAAACATTCAGAAACCCGCTGACAAAGCTTTGGTGCGTAACGTAAAGAAAGATGTTGCTGTAAAACACACTACAAATATAGGTGTTGAAAAAGAACGCATTCATACTGCTACTGAAAAACCACAAAAGGCTGAAACAAAGCATACTGACAGAGTTAACAAAGAAGCAAGACTTGTTGATCCAAACAAAGAAAATACATCTTTTGGAGCAAAGCACAAAAAAGTTGAGGAAGAAAGTTTTGTAAGCCGGCATGCAACTGAAAAACAGCACAAAACTCGCAAACCACAACATTCTAATGTGGATATCGATGCGCTAAAAAATCTGGATAACTCTAAAGATAAGTCGTTATTCAGCAGCATTAAAAACTTACTTTCTTCTTTAGTTGGTAAAAAAGATTCTTCCAAGCAAAAAGAGCTAGTTAGAGCTGTAGAAAAAGAAACTAAGAATACTAACAGGCATTTCGTTGCAAAAGATAAATCGAACGGGACATGTACAACTTTAGTACTGCAATGCCATGAAAACCCAGATCCAGCTTGTAATGTAATTTATAGATTTAATAAGAAAACTAACAAGATTGATCTTGAATGCGGCGCTAAATTTGAAGGCGTGGTTACAATACCACCATTTAATGGCTTAGGTGCTGCAGTAATATACAGTGACGGCAAAAAACTTCAGGTAACTGACCCTGATAACCGTTTTAACTCTGTTAGCATTGCACAAGAAAAAGGCCAGGCCTGGACTAAGAGAATAGATGCTTTATCAAGGCAAAACTCCAGAAGTGTTTTTTAAAGCTCGTTAAATACTAATTTGGCCGGTCATAATTTTATATTGTCGTAACGCCTATTGGCTAACAAAATATAGCTTCCTGAATGACACAAATTTATAGTTTTACTATTAGTTTGCCCTTGTGAGAAACACGATCCGAAAAAATTCCAAACGGAAAACAAAAAATAACTAACCACTTGTTTTTAAAATTGTAAGTTTACAATTGCACATGTATGCTTTCTCAACTAAAATTATTTGATAGGTAAATCAAAATAGTTGAATTATCATGAGAAATAAGGCCAGAGGTACTGCTATAATGGACGATATTGAGAAATCAATAAGTAGCGGAAGCGCTGGCTTTGAACCTCCTATCAAAAAGAAATCCCCAGTTGGCGCAATTATTCTCATTGTTATAGCCATAGCAGTATATGCAGCTAGTAATTTTATACCATCAGGGCCTGAAATAGTGGAAGGCCAAGCTGCCACCGTAACGCCAGAAAATGAAGGAAAGTTAGTTCACATAACAGGTGAACTAAACGTCCCTGATTTAAATGATCCTCTGTTTGATATATCAGCAAAAGCAATTCTGCTTGAGCGCATAGTGCAAATGTATCAATGGACTCAGGATGGTGATAAATATGGCCGCAAATGGGAAGATAAAGTAATCGCAATTACAGGCGATGATGCCAGGATTAAAGGACTTGTTAATCCTTCTGAGATGCCATTTTCTTCCGATAAATGGGAAACAACCGATGTAAAAATTGGCGCATTTACTTTATCTCCTGAATTAATAAAACAATTGCCTGCAGCGCAGGATATGCCACTTACACAAGAAAACTTTGATAAAATGCCTGAAGAAGGAAAAATGGCGTTTAAACTAAGTAAAGGGATATACTTCTTTGGCCTTAATCCTGACGCTCCTCGCATCGGAGAGGTAAAGGTTAGTTATAAAAAGATTGATGCGGGCTTAGTCAGCATAATAGCTAAGCAGCAGGGAAATACACTAGTCCAGCTTCAAAGCGACAAGGGCACCATAGGCAAGTTAGTGCCTGGTTCATATGATATCGCTTCAATGGCGGAAACAATGGAAACATCATCTACTCCTTATATCCAATATGCAGCATTAGGCACTTCAGGTATATTGTTCCTGATTGGCCTCGTTAACTTACTCAAAAGCATAAAACTTCCAACAAGAGAGAAGAGAGAAAAACAACCTGCGGATCAACTAGAGGAAGAACACCAGGCTGAAGAAGATAATGAATTTTTGGAAGATGAGGAGCACTTTCCGGAAGAACCGGAAATTCCAGAAGAGGAATCATCTGACGATTTAATTGAGGAATTTGAGCCACCGCAAGTTCTCGAGATACCAATGCCACCGCCGCCTCCTTTATCTTCTGAAAACCAGCATCTTGAATTTGCTCCAAACCAGATAGAAGAAACCGATGAGATGCCAGCAGGCATTGAAATGATTGGCCCTGATACTTATGCTACCGAAGAAGTTAGCCACGATAACTTGCCGGTATTCGAGCAAGAGTATGCTGATGAGCCGCTTGCCGATAGCTCTGAAGAAGATGATTCAGACGAGCTTCCCCCTGGAATAGAAATGATAGGGCCAGATACTATTCAATCGCCTCAGCCAGAGATGACCCATAATGAAAACCTTGAGCCATGGGAAAAATTCGCCAGCATGGAGTATCCCCCTCAGCCAGAGGACCAACCCACTGAAGAGGCCGATGAAACAAGTGGTGGTAATTTTGAATTACCCCCAGAAGAACCTCAGTATCAAACTGGAGACTTATCATCTGGGCTTGAGTTTGTTGCTGGTAACTATGTTCCATCCGAACCAGCTTTAACACCAGAAGAAACGTCAACTTTCAGTGATTATGAACTATCAGCTGTTCCATCAGAATTTAGCGGAAATGCTGAAGCCCCTGAATTGCAAACTGCCACACTTGAAACTCCTTCACAGCTGCATGAGCCACTTGAATTTACAGAAGAAGACCCTGCTGATGATTACTTTGAGGCAGAAGAAACTAATTATACGCCAGAATCTACTGGTTATGTACCTCCGCAAGAGGATGCTGCTCCAGAGCCGCTTAATTATACGGCAGAAGAAGAGTTTGCCCCAGAGCCAATTGACTATCCTCCTGAACCTGCTGAAGAATCGGAAGCTGATAGCACACCATTTGACCCTAATTACTTAACTCCTGAATTTGAATACCAGGAAGATGAAGAGGATGAAAGTTCATCTGCACCTATGCCTATCGTTCCGCCTCTGCCACTGCCTGATTTCCTAAAAGAAAGTAGCAGAGCTACTAGTGCCACATCATTTGCGCCAGAAGAGCCTGAAATGAATGAGCCTGCGCAGCCGATAGGTACTGACGACATATTTTCGTCACTTCTTAGCAGCATACCAGATGATTTTGATCCTACCGCTGAAATGGAACCTCCGCAAAAACCAGCCAGCAATACTGAAGAAGGGGAGGGTGATTTTGACCCATTCGCCAACGAGGATGATAGCGATTTCTCACCTTTTGCTGTGCATGAGGAGGAGAATAAGTAGTCGTTGTACCAACTGATAATACTTAACATACCGAGTTTGTTAAGTTAAACATCAAGCCACTAGACACAAGCCACTAGACACCTATAATATGGCCATAACTAAAAAATAAGGGCGTAAATGGATATTTTGCAGGAATTTAAAGACGCAGAGGCGATCTTAAGCGGACATTTTGTTTTATCATCAGGCCTTCATAGTGATACATATTTACAATGCGCACGCGTGTTGATGGATCCAAAGCGTTCTGAGCGCCTATGCAGCGCACTTGCAAAAAAAGTAAAAGAGAAACTTGGTGAAAATGCGGTAGATATAATTGTAGCGCCTGCAATGGGTGGTGTGGTTGTTGGTTATGAAATGGGGCGCCAGCTCGGCGTTAACACAATTTTCTGTGAACGCGTGGAAGGTAAGTTTGAGATCAGACGCGGATTTTCTATGGAGCCAGGTGCGCGTGTGCTGGTTATTGAAGATGTTGTAACCACTGGAAAATCATCGCTTGAGACAATGGATTGTATAAAAGAACATGGCGGCAGGATTGTGGCTGAAGCATCGCTTATTGATAGAAGCAATGGCAAGACCGATTTAGGTGTGCCGCTTATTTCTCTACTAGCTCTGGATGTAAAAACATACTCTGAAGATAACCTGCCACCGGCATTGCAAAACACTCCGGCTGTGAAGCCTGGCAGCAGGTGGCTGAATAAGAAGGTTAGTTAATAGCAGCAGTAATAACGGTAACTTTTTCCTTCTTTGCGGCGGCAATAAGTTCTCTATCAAATGTAGCTAATGGCAGCGACTGTCGTATAGCTAACTCCAGATAAGAAGCATCGTATATTGTTAGCCCGTGCTTTGATGCAGTTTTAACGACATCTTGCATGGATTGGTTATTATCTACTTCTACAGGGAAGTCAAAAATGAGCTGCATATAATCTTGCTTTATCTTTTCGGTAATACGCTTACGTCTTATTCCATTTAGTACTACATTACATGCTTCATATAAAAACATAGGAGGAACTTTAGCAATTTCTTCACCTCCTAAAATAAGCTCATAAACAGACAGCGCAAGTGGATGTTGCTCATCATGGAATAACGCTGCTGCAAACATACTATTGTCCAGTAGCAGCATTATTTTAATCCCTCATGTCTCCAAGACATAAGCTCTTCATATTTACCAAGCGGATAGTTTTTTGCTAATTTATTTAATTTGTTTATAGTCGATTGTACATTTTTCTTTCTGGTTTCTTGTGGGATAACCAATTCTGCTACTATTTCTCCATGATTTGTGAGGCAGATTTTTTCCCCCTGATGCAATAGCTTTACTAACTCAGAAAGTCTTGTTTTTGCTTCATGCATACCAACTTGCAACATACCGCACCTCAAAAAATATGACTAAATATTCTAGCTATAATATCATATTTCATTTTGCTATTCAAGTAATAAAAGCTACCTCTTTACCTCAAGCCTGGCCTTATTACAGATAAAAACAGCCAAAGCAAATTCCATCAAAACAAGGAATAGTGCAGGTATAATAAGGGCGATAAAATATTCTGGATCTTCTCTTATCCATAAGTATTGGATCAGGAATATAATCCCAGCGCCAATAAGCGCAATCAGCCCAAGTAATTTAAGACGAATATCCCTTATATAAATGCGTTTTCGGCATTTACTGCATTTAAATGAAAATGGCGTAAGTGCGATCATAATTGGTATGACGCTATTTTTATGTTCGCATACAGGGCAGGTGAGTGTGTATTTCATAATTAAGAACCAGGAAATTTAGAATCAAGATGCCACAAGCGGCGCCATTGAGATGAGCCGACTTATGAGGATTGCCGCGTCCAATGACTATACTGCAACTTCCATTTTACAGCAAATCCCTAATAACCTTATGCAGAATACCACCGTTATTGTAGTAATCAACTTCGTCTGTGGTATCCAGGCTGCAGGTCAGATGTATAGTTTCTACTTTGCCTTTTTTGCGTTTAATTTTGCATATCACGTCCATACGAGGCGTTATGCCTTTTGATATGCCGGTAATGCTGATAGTCTCAGTGCCATCCAATTTTAACGTTTTTCTGTTCTGGTCACCTTTGAACGTAAGCGGCAATACACCCATGCCAATTAAGTTAGAGCGGTGGATACGCTCAAAGCTTTCTGCAATTACTGCTTTTATACCGAGTAACACAGTACCTTTGGCCGCCCAATCACGTGAAGAACCCATGCCATAATCTTTACCCGCGATTACAACCAGCGGCGTCTTTGCCTTTTTATGCAGCATTGCAGCATCATAAATTGAAAGAGGGTTTTTATGTCCTACAACTGTTGTATATCCACCAGTTATATCCTTCATCATTTCATTTTTTATGCGTGTGTTAGCAAATGTACCACGCATCATCACTTCATGGTTCCCGCGGCGCGAACCATAAGAGTTAAAGTCTTCTGGATTAACTTTGTTCTTAATTAAATATTTTGCCGCCGGGCTATTTTTGGATATTGATCCTGCCGGAGATATATGGTCAGTGGTTATACTATCGCCAAATAATGCAAGAATGCTGGCTTTCTCAATATCCACAGGCTTGCCGGCTTTCTTTTTCATGCCTTTGAAATATGGCGGGTTATTTATATAAGTGCTTTTTTCCCAGCCATATGTATCACCGCCCGCTACCTTAATTTTCTGCCATTCTTTATCACCAGAGAACACATCAGCATATTTTTTAGCAAACATTTTTGGCGTGAGTGTTTTGTTAACTTCAGATGCAACCTCTTTATTGCTCGGCCATATGTCTTTTAGATAAACATTTTTGCCTTTCGCGTCCTGGCCTATCGGGTCTGTAGTGATATCGATATGCATACTGCCAGCTATCGCATAGGCAACAACTAAAGGAGGGGAGGCCAGATAATTTGCCTTTACCATTGGGTGGATACGCCCTTCAAAATTACGGTTACCAGAAAGCACGGCCGCAACAGTTAAGTCATTATCCCTGATTGCATCGTCTATATTGCTATCTAACGGGCCCGAATTTCCTATACATGTTGTGCAACCATAGCCGACAAGATTAAACCCAACTTTATCAAGTGCCTTATCAAGGCCAGAAGCCTCTAAATATTCAGTTACAACTTTAGAACCAGGGGCGAGGGATGTTTTTACCCAAGGTTTTGAAGCAAGCCCAAGCGCAGCCGCTTTTTTCGCAACAAGCCCGGCAGCAATCATAACAGATGGGTTGGATGTGTTAGTACAGCTGGTGATAGCAGCAATAGCAATATCGCCATGCCCGATTTTAAAACTAGCTTGTTTAACTTCTTTTTTGTCCCTTACACTGCCACCGCCAAAACTCGGCAAGTCACCAACAAATGATTTTGCTGCATCTTTTAGCAATATCCTGTCTTGCGGTCTTCTAGGGCCAGAAATGCAAGGCTCAACTTTACTAAGATCAAGCTCTAAAACTTCAGTAAACACAGGCTCTGGTGATTTGCTATCATACCACATGCCTTGTGCTTTTGCATATTGTTCTACCAGCTCTATTTGCTTTTCATCACGGGCAGAAAGTTTTAAGTATTTTATTGTTTCGGCATCAATAGGGAATATTCCGCAAGTAGCACCATATTCAGGCGCCATATTTGCTAAAGTTGCGCGGTCTGCAAGCGTAAGCTCCGCAAGCCCCGGGCCAAAATATTCAACAAATTTTCCAACCACGCCTTTGTTACGCAGTATTTGGGTAACGGTAAGCACTATATCAGTTGCGGTTGTGCCTTCCTTTATTTTACCGCTAAGCTTAAAGCCAATCACTTCAGGGATCAGCATCGACACAGGCTGGCCAAGCATGGCGGCTTCGGCTTCAATACCACCAACACCCCAACCAAGCACGGAAAGGCCATTGATCATTGTTGTGTGCGAATCAGTGCCTACCACAGTATCAGGATATGCAATGTTTTTGCCATTTTCTTTTTTCGTCCATACGACCTTTGCCAGATATTCAAGATTAACCTGATGGCAAATACCTGTTCCGGGAGGAACCGCCTGAAAATTATCAAATGCCTTTTGCCCCCAGCGGAGGAATGCGTAGCGCTCAAGGTTACGTTCCATTTCGATTTTTACGTTATCCTTAAATGATGAGCTACTGCCGTATTTATCAACTTGCACAGAGTGGTCAATTACCAGGTCAACTGGCGTAAGCGGATTGATTTTTGTAGGATCGCCGCCTAATTTCTTCATCGCATCGCGCATAGCGGCAAGGTCAACTACTGCAGGTACGCCTGTAAAATCCTGCATCAAAACACGGGCAGGGCGAAACGCAATTTCTCTATCTGATTTTTTATCTTTTAACCATTTCACGAATGCTTTTATATCGTCAGTGGTAACTGATGTTCCATCTTCAGAGCGCAGAAGATTTTCTAGAAGGACTTTTAAGGAGAATGGCAACTTTGAAAAGTCTTTTTTCAGCGTGCTTTCAGCTTTTTTTATGCTGTAATATGTATATGTATTTTTTCCGATTTTAAGTTGCTCTTGTGTACCTAAGCTATCGAGTCCCATATTACTTCCTTGAAATTGAGTTTTGCCTGCAAATATTCCTACATTAATAAAAATATTTTTACAACTTTTAATAGCAACAGGTAGTTTACTTAGTGCGTTGTTGTGGTATTTTAATGTTTATTAGGTAACAATGTTCTTTGTGTTTTTACAAATTATTGCGGGTAGTTAAATGAGTCTAGAAAAACTTGATTTAGCTTACAATCGCATTGCTGAAAATAATCCTGCATATAAATCATTTATTATAGCACCGTTTCTTACAAATCTGAGTGAAAGTAATAATGACGCTTTTAATCTCTCATTAACATGCAAAGCGGATAATAATACAGGGAAAGCAGAAAAATAAGAGCGATGGCCCATTATAAAAAAATGGGTTACTAGAAGAAAAATATCAGAGACTGTGATCTAATTAACTAGTCGGTTGCCACATCAAAATTATTTGATAATATATATTATGTAAAATAAGATATTGATATAAATAAAAATAAAAGCCTTTATCTCACATATTACGTAAATGACATTGAGATTGTTTTCTCGCAAGCCTTAGTGGGATCATACAATAATAACCGTAGAATAGCTGCCTTAATTACATAAGGACCCCACCCGGAATCTCGCTTGCTCTCTCGTGCGGGTGTGGAGATTTACAGCACTCCTGCCCCTTTTAATTTCTCGATCAACTCCGCCGTATCTGCTACCCTTACACCACGGGTGCGTTTTTTCGGCTCTTCTACTTCAAGTATTTTTAGGCGCGGGTTTATGTCTACGCCGTAATCCTCAGGTTTTTTAGTTTCCATCGGCTTGCTGCGTGCTTTCATAATGTTTGGCAGCGCGGCATAACGCGGCTGGTTCAGGCGCAGATCGGCTGTAATTACTGCTGGTAGTTTTATTTTGATGGTCTCCATGCCGGCATCGACTTCGCGCATTACTTCAGCACTATCGCCACTTATGGTGATTTTTGAGGCGAATGTGGCTTGCGGCCAGCCCAGCAATGCGGAGAGCATCTGCCCCGTCTGGTTGCTATCGTCATCGATGGCTTGCTTGCCCATGATTACCAGTTTTGGCGATTCAGCTTCGATAACTTTTTGTAAGAGCTTAGCAACGCCGAGCGGTTGAGTTTCGATGTCGGTTTGGATAAGGATTCCGCGATCGGCGCCCATTGCCATAGCAGTGCGGATAACTTCCTCGCACTTAGCAATGCCGATGGAAACCACGACGATTTCTGTCGCAATTCCAGCTTCTTTCAGTTTGATTGCTTCTTCCACCGCGATTTCGTCGAATGGATTCATCGACATTTTGACGTTGGCGATTTCTACGCCGGATTTATCCGATTTGACACGTATCTTGACGTTAAAATCAACTACGCGCTTGATTGGGACTAGTATTTTCATGTTTATCCTTTGAGTTACAACTATCACCTATATCTCACTATACAATAATAAACTATTAGTGTTAACTAATTATTAAGGAGTGGGTTTTTAAGTCATAATTCTTGACAATTAGAGCCAACGAATGCATTTCGTGACAAAGCAAAATGGAATAATCCATGTTGGATAGATCCGAAGACGAAATTAGAACAAGTTTTGAACAAACTTTTGGCGCAAATTCGCTTATTAAAGTGGCTTTTAATGAAACTCGCTCATTGCAATGACGGCAACCGCAATCTTAACATACCTATCCTATTGCAAACTAATAGTTCTGACTATTTGTTAGAATCCAGAGCTTAGATAAAAGTGTTGTCAATCATCTCTAAGCTCGCTCAAACTCCAAGCAGCTCGTGGAGCGCAAATCTAAATAAAGGCGATCAAGGTTTACCTGGGCCCTCATCCTTCTCCCTGCTTTTTACAATATCACCAGAAAATTTTCCTAATTTAGGTTTTATCTCATCAATAAGTTCTTTAAGGCGGGTATGATCCTTTGACGGCTCCATGATTAACATGGCATTCGCAACTTCATAAAAATATGGGTTATATTCTGCGATTTTATAAAACAGCTCCGTTGTTTTATTCTTTGCCTCTCTGGCTTCTTGCTCTGGCATCCCTTCTAATTCTTTATACCGCAATAATTTAATGGTAGATTCAGTCACCCTAAGAGCAACTTTTGCATCTTCAATTGCCTCTTTATTACCTTCAGTTACATAGTTGACGCCCTTACCTAAAATTGAAGTAAGCTTTTCATTCCCTTCTTCTATGGTAAAAATAGCCTGATCTAATTGAGGGATATTTTCCGTGTTAGTGTGGTAGTTCTTCCATACCTCCCTAACCTCATTACCAAAGATTTTTTTGTCACCATTTCTTATATAAGCAAGTATAGCTACAAAGTTATTAGTTTTTATGCCGCTACCCTGAAAATCGGTATACGTAACATCTGTTGGCGCTGAAAAAAAAGCCCCTTCGACATTGCCTAATAATCTAAGCGGTTTTGCATTTTCGGTAATTATTTGTGAAAGATCTATAGAAGATAGATCAGCGTAGTATGTATTCTTACTAAAGCTGCGGACAGTCTCCTTTGCGGTTGTTTTGGCATCATGCACTATATTATTTATATCAGTATTATATAATTTGTCTAACATGGTCTTTCCCTTTTCTATTTGTTATATGATTATAGATAGGCAGAACCAGGCTAATTATCTATTGGGGAAGATCGTCGATTTATTGGTTTGCAGTAAAGGAGTAATAGAGATAACCGAACTATTTATTTCTTCGCGCAAAAATACAGTAGCGCCAAAGCAAAAATTGCAAGTGCCTGCATCGCCACACGCATAGTCATCAGTTTATTGCTATATTTTTTGCTAATCTCCCCTCCCCTGGCCATAACTAAAACTCCGACGATTAACACCAGCAGTGTTAGTAAAGATAGGATGATAAATAGAGTTGGGGATTGTTGCATGGGATGATGTTATAGAATCTAGAATTAAGAATCAAGAATTTAGAAATTAATGTAGTGACTCAATATGAAATTTAGGCAAAGTACACCCCCCGTATCACTTCATCTCTTTTAGCCAACATTTCTTTCAAAAATTCAATATGCTTTTTTCCCAATTTAATTCCCAAGTCGGTAAGTTCTGTGCGAGTTACACCTCACTTTTCTAGAAAATCAACTGCTTCCGTATATGACGTTAAAATTTCTTCTTTTGTTAGGTTTTTCACTTTAGACATTATAAATAGCTCTATTTTCAAGTTTGGCAGATAATAACACACAAACACGCCGTCTATCAACATTATGCTACACACCTGCAGGCTTTTATCCTATCCACAATCTTATCCACCACATAATGCATCACCCCTCTTAAAAATGCTTCCCTATGTGTCTTAAGGGGTATAGGCTGGTTCTCCCGAATTAGTATAAAAAATGACAAATGCTGGCGGTTTTACAATTAAAAATTGCAAAACAACAGGCAAGCTACCATAGATAGTATGGTCAAGAGATTTTTTATACAAAATGTATTTTTTTGTTGTAGACATAAAGTTCGGTTTGGTTAAACTGATGGCATAGCATGAATCAACATGTAGTTACCATCAACTCAAATTCTTGCTACATATAGTAGCTTTTTTGAGTGGCTAAGGAGAGGATTAAATGAGTGTAGATATAAAATCCATAAGAACAGATAGTGCCAGAGATGCCAACCTTACCTCATTTGGTAAGGCTGTTTTAACGGACCGTTATTTGCTTCCGGGCGAAACTTATCAATCGATGTTTGCACGTGTGGTTGCGCATTATGGTGATGACGCGGCACATGCACAGCGCCTGTATGATTATATAAGTAAGTTGTGGTTTATGCCAGCAACGCCGATTTTGAGCAATGGCGGCACTAAGCGCGGCTTGCCAATTTCCTGCTTCTTAAATGAAACTGAAGATAGCCTGACTGGCATCGTTGATTTATGGAATGAAAATGTGTGGCTGGCTGCCCGTGGCGGCGGCATTGGT
>JAJONM010000021.1 GCA_021323415.1 Rickettsiaceae bacterium | reverse complement strand
CAGATTTTTATAGTAGTAGATTTTATACCAGCTTCATCACCTGGGTTTTCATCGATAATTTCTGCAGTAAACTTATGCAGTTCTGCCCAACGCAAGTACATACGAAGCAACATTTCCGCCCAATCTTGTGATTCAGTGCCACCCGCCCCTGCATGGAATTCCATAAAGCAATCGTTACTATCAACTTCGCCAGAAAATAAGCATTCAGTAACTTGCTTTTTTACCTGCTTTTGCAAATCTTTAAGTGCTGCTTCTGACTCAGCAACAGTACTGGGGTCATTCTCGGTTTCACCAAGCTCTATAAGATCGACATTATCTTTTAGTTCTTGCTCGGTTTTGTTATAGCCAGAGATTGAGGTTTCAAGCTGAGTGCGTTCCTTTAATATCCGACTGGCGGCTTCATTATCATTCCATAAGTCTGGTGATTCTGAAAGGGTGTTTAATTCTTCAAGACGATGGATAGCATTATCCCAGTCAAAGCGACCTCCGGATTAGCTTCAGGTCGTCTGTAATCTGGTTAACTATATCATGGATTTCTGGTTTCATTAATAAACTCCTTCCGCTCCAAAATCGGGTTGTTCATCGTTTGTTTGTATCGGAAGGTTAACCGAATCAATTCCTGGTTCAGTTCCTTCCTTAAATGACTCATATATTATGTCCCTCTTTGGGGTATCGGGTGTCGGCAATAAGCCTGTTTTTGCATTAATCTTTACAACCTTGACACCTGATGGTCTGCGGAACGGGACATCTGGAGTGTTAGCTAAAGCATGTTCCATAAATTCTTTCCATATAGGAAGTGCGACTGCTGATCCTGTTTCAAATTTTCCAAGGCTGGCTGGATTATCAAACCCTACATATACACCTACTACTAAATCTGCGCTAAATCCCATAAACCATGTATCAAAACTATCATTGGTAGTTCCGGTTTTTCCAGCAAGTGATCTGCTCATATCACGTAGGCGTATTGCAGTACCTCGTTGTACTACGCCTTCTAATATTGAAACCATCTGGAAAGTTTCTATAGGAGGTGCAATAGTTTCTCTGTTATCTTCTAAGCTAGGTGGGTTTATCAAATTGCCTTTTTCAGAATCGTCAACGATAAGACAAACAGGGCAATCACGGTTGTCCATTTTGAAAATAGTTTTACCATTCCTATCCTGTATACGTTCAATAAGGGAAGGGGATACACGTTTGCCGCCATTTACCAGCATTGCGTAAGCGTTGGTAAGGTTAAGTAATGTAGTTTCAGCAGTACCAAGTACCATTGAAAAATTACGCTGAGGGTTATCATTAATGCCAAAACGTTTGGCAACTTCGATAACTTTATCAATACCAAGTGCCTGAGCAAGCCGGACAGTCATGGCATTACGAGATTTTTCTACCCCAACACGAAGTGTAGTCGGGCCATAAAAATCACCTGAATAATTTTGTGGGCTCCAGCCAGGTTGGTTTTGTCCCATATCAAGTTCTACTGGCTCGTCTAAAATTATTGAGTTAGGCGAAAAGCCATTCTCTAGGGCAGACAAATAAACAAAGGGCTTAAATGCGGAACCAGGCTGGCGTTTGGCCTGTGTAGCGCGGTTAAATTGGCTATCACCGTAATAATAACCACCAACAAGGGCTAGAACCCTACCACTATGTGGATCCATTGCAACTATTGCGCCATTAATTTTTGGTATCTGCTCTAACTTGTAGACAGTTTTTTTGTCATCTTCATTCGCACTTACGGCAATAACATCGCCGATGGCCAGTATATCAGAAGGTTGTTTGACTGCGCCATCTTGTCTATCTTCGGAGATATATTTCCTTGCCCATTTCATATTCTCAAGCAGTATCTCGCCTGTGCTTCCATCTTTAAAGCCAATTTGAGCTTTTGTTTTTTCGTTTTTTAGCACTACCGCCAGTTTCCATACACCAAGTGAAGCTGGTGCTGTAACTCCATTTAAAGAGTCCTTCCAATTTTCCATATCGGTAATTTGTTTTATTGGCCCACGGTAACCGTGCCTTCTATCATAAGAAACAAGGCCATTACGCAATGCATTTTGCGCATAGGTTTGCAATTCAGGTTTTAGGGTTGTCCTGACTGCAAGGCCATTTTCATAAACACCTTGTTCGCCGTATAAGGCGGCCATTTTTTGACGTACTTCTTCTGCAAAGAACGATGCATTGCTGACTATCTCTGTCGCATCACGGTTCACCACAGTTATAGGCTTTGACATGGCAAGCAAGGCTTCTACTTCATTTATATAGCCATCTTCTACCATGCGGCCAATTACCCAATCACGCCTTGCTTTTGCTTTATCAGGAAACTTACGTGGATCAAGGCTGCTTGGTGCTTTAGGCAAGGATGCGAGCATTGCTGCTTCTTCAATAGTTAGCTCGTCCATTGATTTGTTGAAGTAATCAAGCGCTGCAGCTGCAACACCATAAGACCTATTACCTAGGTAAATCTCATTTAAATATAGCTCAAGGATTTTGTCTTTAGGGTAAGACTGGGTAATACGGAAAGAAAGGATAGCCTCTTTAATTTTACGGTCTAAAGATTTTTCGTTAGAAAGTAAAAAGTTTTTCACAACCTGTTGGGTAATAGTAGAACCACCTACTAGCGACTTGTTATTACCCATGTTAGCTATATTTTTAAAAGCCGCACGTATTATACTTTCTAAATCTATTCCTGGATTTTTATAAAAATTTTTGTCTTCAGCTGAAAGAAATGCATTACTTACTCTTTTTGGGATGGCGTTTATCGGTACAAACAAACGCTTCTCTTTTGCGTATTCTTCCATCAAACGCCCATCAGCTGCATATAGCCTTGTAACTGTAGGAGGGGAGTAATTAGCAAGCTGTGAGTAATCTGGCAGATCAGCACCAAAATGGAACACCAGGTAAAACACAATAAGCGTAGCAGCAAACACGCCAATAAATAGCAGTGTCATTGCTGCAGCTAGGATATTAACCCATTTTGAAAAAAAACGGCTCAAAGTAAATTACTCTATTTGATAAGTCCCAAAGTGATTATCTATAGCCCTTACTATAGCTTTCGCCAACTTATTTTTATAGCTTTCTGTTCTGAGTAGCAACTCTTCTTTTTCGTTTGTTATATAGCCAAGCTCTACCAGAACAGAAGGTATATCTGCTCCTGTTAACACTCTAAATCCTGCAAAACGGTGTGGTTTCTGTAGTAATTGCGTATCTTCTTTGGCCTGCGTTACTATATTTTCTGCAAAACTAGCGGATAAGTTTTTGGTATCACGTTGTGCCATATCAATAAATAATTCTGTAATTTCGTTTTCTTTATTGGCAAGGTTTAGGCCATTTATCAAACCTTCTTTGTTCTCTTTCTTTGCCAGCAATTCAGCTTCTTTATCTGAAGCGGTTTCCGATAATGTATAAACACATAGCCCGTTTGTATCCTTGTTTGGGTGTGAATTAACATGTATAGAAATAAATAAATCGCCTTTAGCATTACGTGCTCTTTCTACCCTGTCTTTTAATGGAATGTAAACGTCTCGTTTGCGTGTCATAAACACTTCGTATTTATCCTCATCAATTAATTCATGCTGCAGTTCTTTTGCGTATTCAAGAGTAAGGTCTTTTTCCTGAGTTCCATTATTACTAATGGTTCCTGGGTCATGTCCACCATGCCCGGCATCGATTACTATTAGTGGTTTTCTTCTTATTTTAAGAGTGGGTACTGGTGCTGCAAGTTCTGTTCCATCTTTAGCGGTAGGTTCTGGAATTGCGGCTACTTGATCTTTGCCGGTCGATTCTATATCGAGTACCAGGCGGTAAGGGGTAGTGCCTCTTTTGTCCAGTATAAACTGTTTCTTAACCTTTACATCCTGAGCGGCATCTAAAACAACTCTCAATGTTCGATGTTCTGATATAAAGTAGCGCACAGATTTAATACGGCCTACTTCGTCATGTGGAGGTAAATCTTTATCCCAGCCGGAATCTTCTACATCAATTACTACCCGCATGGGGTTATTTAGGGTAAAAATCGTGTATTTTGGTTTTTCGGTGAAATCGAGGACAAACCTGGTTTCTGTGGCTTTATCATTAGCCCTAAATCCGGTTACTTGATTGCCATATGCACAAAATGGCAAAAAAAGCAGTGCCAAAAAAATTATTATCCGCTTATGCATAAATTAAAGTAAATAATATGTTCATAAGGTGGTACTATACAGATTGCTGCTATAACTTGCTACAGTATTTCCATTTCGCACGTGCGTTTTACTACGCTTACGTCGCTCGTATAGTTACTCCTAGCGGTTAAAGCAAACCTGAAATACCATTAATAGTAGTGTTATTGAAGCTGTTGTGTAACAAAAGCGATTGAAAAAATTTTATTTATTTAATCTACTTAATGTGTATGTTAATATCGTGCTCTATTTATAGAGGCTGGAGAATTAACGCAATTTTGCAAGTTTTTGTATCTTTCAGATAATCTGTTTAAATTGTCCCTTGAAAGATATTTTAAAGAGTTTCCATAATGTTAATAGTTAACATATTGATACAAATTATAAAATTAATCGTGGTAACGACATCTCATGTTGCTTTGCCACGTCAAAAGAATATGGAGTTTACAATAAATGCCGAAAAGGATTTTAGTGGACGCAACGCACGTGGAAGAAACGCGTGTTGTAGTCCTCGAAAATGGTCGTGTAGCAGAATATGATTCTGAAACATCAATAAAAAAACAGTTAAAAGGAAATATATATTTAGCAAAAATAACCCGTGTAGAGCCGTCATTACAAGCAGCGTTTGTAGAGTATGGTGGTGATAAACATGGATTCTTGCCCTTTTCTGAAATACACCCCGATTATTACAACATACCAGTTGCAGATAAGCAGGAGCTTTTGAAGTCGATCAGAAGTCGTATAACTGATGACAATGATGATGATGCTGAAACTGATGTTGAAGACTTAAAAGAAAGTGTCAGCAAAGAAGTTGAACGTTTAGACGTTTCTATCCCCGAAGCGGCTGATGATAGTGATCCTGAGTCATTGGTAGTAGTAGGTAGCGGTTCTTCTAAATCGGTTGAAGATGATTTAGAGGATATTGACCTGCGTGGCGAAAACCTTTACCGCAAGTACAAAATTCAGGAAGTTATTAAGCGCAACCAGATTGTATTAGTGCAGGTTGAAAAAGAAGAGCGCGGTAATAAAGGGGCGTCTCTTACTACATTTATCTCACTAGCTGGCCGTTATTGCGTATTAATGCCAAATTCATTACGTAAAGGTGGAGTATCTCGTCGCGTTGAAAATCGTGAAGACAGGAAACGCCTTAAAGCAATTCTAAAAAGCCTTGAGATACCGGAAGAAAAAGGTTTGATTATCAGGACGGCCGGTGCAAAGCGTAACGCTGCTGACATTAAAGGTGATTATGATTATCTGGCTAATTTATGGAATGATATTAGGCAAATTACCCTAAATTCAAGTGCGCCAGCTTTTATCCATGCCGAAGGTGATATCATAAAACGTACAATGCGTGACCTTTATGATGAGAAAGTAGACGAAGTTCTTATTGAAGGTGAAGATGCGTTCTGCTCAGCTAAAGAGTTTATGAAGTTTGTTATGTCTAGTCATATATCGCGTGTGAAAAGATATAAAAACAAAGTGCCAATTTTTAGCCGTTATAAGGTAGAAGAGCAAATAGCTGCACTTTATAAACAGGAAGTTGCGCTAGAATCAGGTGGCGCTATTGTAATTACGCCTACAGAAGCGCTAATCTCTATTGACGTTAATTCAGGCCGTTCAACAGGCCAGAGAAGCGTTGAAGATACTGCACTTTCAACTAACCTTGAGGCTGCACGCGAAGTCGCCCTACAGCTTCGCCTTCGTGATTTATCAGGTCTTATAGTAATTGACTTCATCGATATGATGGACCTTAAAAACAAAAAGGCCGTTGAGAAGGAACTAAGAGATGCTTTCCAAAATGACCGTGCCAGAATACAAATCGGTAGGATAAGTACATTTGGCTTGCTTGAAATGTCGCGTCAGAGACTGGCGGCTAGTTTCCTGGAAGTAAATACTATGGTTTGCCCTAACTGTTCAGGTGCTGGGGTGGTTAAAGCTACAGCATCTACTGCAGTAACGGTTTTACGTGCAATCGAAAATGATGTCAGTCGCGGTTCTTCGTGTGATGCTATAGCAGCACATATTTCAAAAGATGTTGCTATGTACATCCTGAACCAAAAACGTTCGCCTCTTGGTGATATTGAAAAACGCTATAATGTTAGAGTGTTTATCAATGTTGATGACTCAATGGGCGCTGATGGTTTCTACCTTGAAAAACTAAAGAATTCCGATGAAGGTGCTATGGTGCCTATGGAGCCGGGTGAAAAGGATAGAAAAGGTAGCCGCAAAAACATTGAAGAAAATGATGTGGAAACTGCCGATAATGTTGCCCAGTTCCCTAAAAAAGAATCAAGACGCGAAAGGGAAAGAAATAAACGCAAAGAAGAGCCACAAGAGAAAGCTAGTGATTCTCCAGTAGGAGTAAGTAGTATTCTCGAAGGCTTATGGAGAAAAATTGTTGATTAATTAGTGGTAGTGCAAAGTGTTAGTGTTAGTAAAAGATACTTTACTTTCTTGCTAACACTTAACACTAACACTTAACACTAAAATATTAATTATGTCCGAACATCAAAAACATCCTCTAATATCATCACAATGTCAGAAATTAGCAGGCACAGTAACAGTGCCTGGCGATAAATCAATTTCGCACCGCTCGCTTATTTTCGCATCACAGGCAATTGGAACATCAACTATTACCGGTCTTTTAGAAGGTGAGGATGTAATTGCTACATCAAATGCCCTACGTCTTATGGGTGTTGATATAAAACGGGAAGAGAACGGAAAGTGGATTGTAAAAGGTGTAGGTGTTGGCGGATTATCTGAAAGTTCTGATGTGCTTGACTTAGGCAATTCTGGCACTGGCGCCCGGTTACTTATGGGGCTGGTTTCCCCATATAATTTCACAACCACATTTACTGGTGATGCAAGTTTACGCTCTCGTCCAATGCTACGTGTTATGAAACCGCTGGAAGAAATGGGCGTCAAATTTGAATCTAAAACCGGTGGAAGGCTGCCTTTGGCTGTAATTGGTAATAGTGATCTTATACCAGTTACTTATGAATTGCCGGTAGCGTCAGCGCAGGTAAAATCAGCAATATTATTGGCTGGTCTTAATTGCCGCGGCAAAACAACAGTAATAGAGCCTCAGGCTACCCGCGACCATACCGAACTTATGCTCAAAGGTTTAGGGGCGGAAATGGAAGTAAAAATTTTACCAAATGGTGGCCGCAAATTGACACTAACTGGTTACCCGGAGCTTAAGGCTATGGATATTGTTGTACCAGGTGATCCTTCATCTGCTGCATTTTTGGTAGTAGCGGCCCTTATTACTCCTGGTTCGGATGTAGCTATAGAAAATATTTGTATCAATCCATTAAGAACGGGTCTTTATGATACTTTGCTTGAAATGGGCGCAGATATAAAATTTATCAATAAGCGCCTTTGCGCTGGTGAAGAAATAGCTGATTTGCAGGTAAAATATAGCAAATTAACGGGTGTGAAAGTACCATCAATGCGAGCGCCTTCAATGATTGATGAATATCCGGTTTTAAGCATTGCGGCAGCTTGTGCTGATGGTGAGACACTTATGCAAGGTTTGGAAGAATTGCGTGTAAAAGAAAGCGATAGGTTGCAAGCAATATTGGATGGCTTAAAATTATGCGGTGTAAAATGCGAAGCTGGCGATGATTGGTTAAAAGTTGCTGGCGGTAAAATAACCGGTGGCCAGACTATAACTACTCATATGGACCACCGTATTGCTATGTCATTTTTAATAGCTGGTTTGGTCGCACAAAACCCGGTCACTGTGGATGATGGTGCAATGATAAACACAAGTTTCCCTGGATTTATGGATTTGATGAATAAAATTGGTGCAAAGATAGGGAATCAGGAATTTGGAACTAAGAACTTCCTAAATTCTTAGTTCTTAGGTTCCTAATTCTTAAAATGGGAAAAATAATGAACGTAAAACTAAGTGGTCCTTTGGTAATTGCAATCGATGGCCCGGCTGCGTCAGGCAAGGGAACTATAGCTAGGATGCTTGCATCACATTTTAGCCTCGATTACCTTGATACTGGGAGTATTTATCGGTCACTCGGGTATAAATTACTGCATGCTGGGCATATTCCTTCTGATGAAAAAACCGCTATTGAATTTGCTAAGGGAATAACTCCACAAGATATTAAAAATCCTCATTTATATGATGAGGGGATAGGGGCGGCAGCATCGGTAGTTTCGGCTATTCCTGAGGTCAGGAACGTGCTGTTTGATTTCCAGCGGAACTTTGCAAAATCGCCAAAGGGGGCGGTTTTGGATGGTAGGGATATAGGCACGGTAATCTGCCCTGATGCGCCTTTTAAGTTTTATATTACAGCTGATATAGCAGCACGCGCAGAAAGGCGATATAAACAGTTGCAAAATAAGGAAAATCCAGTTATATACCAGTCCGTACTTGAAGATTTGCAAAAACGCGATGAGCGTGACAGCAACAGGGAAGTAGCTCCACTCAAAGTGGCTGATGATGCAGTCCATATTGATACTACCAATATGGGTGTTGATGAAGTCTTTGCGGAGATAGTTTTGGTAATTTCGGGTGCAGGGATTGGTTCCCGGCAATCGATTAGCTGATTTCCTAGTCCTTTTATCGTAAGTGCACTAACCGTTTCGGTTTTTACCGAAGCATTGTTTAACCTCTAATAAAGAATAATTATTATGACTAAAATCCAAACTGCTACGAAAAGCGATGACTTTATTTTAAATGAAAATTTTGCTGATCTTTTTGAGCAATCTATAAAAGAAGAAAAAATTGAAGGCTCTGTTGTAAAGGGCAAGGTAGTAGCTATAGAAAATGACATCGCGATTGTAGATGTTGGTTTAAAAACTGAAGGTAGGGTTTCACTAAAAGAATTTGCTTCTTTAGATGGAACAATTGATTTAAAAATCGGCGATGAAGTAGATGTTTACTTAGAGCGTATCGAAAGCTCACAAACTGGTGGTGCGACTGTAAGCCGTGAAAAAGCTATCAGACAAAAAGCCTGGGAAACTCTGGAAAATTCATGCAAAGATGGCGATATTGTACAAGGTACAATTTTCGGCCGTGTTAAAGGTGGTTTCACAGTTGATATCAATGGCGTTATTGCCTTCTTACCTGGCAGCCAGGTTGATATCCGTCCGATAAAAGACATATCTCCACTGATGAACATAAAACAACCATTCCAGATTTTAAAAATGGATACAAAACAAGGTAACGTGGTTGTTTCACGTCGTGCTATCCTTGAAGAATCAAGAGAAGGTGAACGTAGCGAAATGCTTTCTAAAATTAAAGAAGGTATGGAACTTGACGGTTTGGTTAAAAATATCACTGATTACGGTGCTTTCGTTGATTTGGGCAGCGTGGATGGATTACTACACGTTACTGACATCTCTTGGAGCCGTATTAGCCACCCATCTGAAGTTCTTTCACTTGGTCAAAAAATCCGCGTTAAGGTTATTAAGTTCAACGAAGATACAAAGAGAATTTCTCTTGGTATGAAACAGCTCGATGGCAATCCATGGGCTGGTGTTGCGGCAAGATTCCCGAAAGGCAAACGTTTCAAAGGTGCAGTTACTAACCTTACAGATTACGGTGCTTTCGTTGAAATCGAAGAAGGCATTGAAGGCCTTGTTCACGTTTCTGAAATCAGCTGGACGAAGAACAACGCTCATCCAAGCAAACGCCTGAATATTGGTCAGGAAGTTGAAGTAATGATACTTGATATCGATGAAGATAAACACCGTATCAGCCTTGGAATGAAACAGTGTGAAGACAACCCATGGAAAGCTTTCGGTGATAAACACCCAGTTGGTACTATCCTTGAAGGTGACGTGAAAAACGCTGTTGATTTCGGTCTATTCGTAGGTTTAGAAGGTGGTGTTGATGGTTTAATTCACGTTTCTGATCTTTCATGGAACGAAAATCCAGAAAATGAATTGAAAAATTACACTGTTAACCAGAAGATAAAAGTAAAAGTACTTGGTATTGAGCCTGAAAAAGAGCGTATCAGCCTTGGTGTGAAACAATTGTCTGATGACCCTCGTGCTTCTGCAATCGAATCGCTAAATAAAAATGATACAGTAACTGGTATCGTGTCAGATGTAAGAGAAGATGGAATTGAAGTAACGGTAAACGAGAGCTTCAAGAGCTTCATTAAGAAATCTGATCTTGCTCGTGACAGGGTTGACCAACGCTCTGGCAGATTTGCTATTGGTGATAAGGTTGATGCGAAGATCGTATCTGTAGACAAGGTAAGCCATGCTCTTACTCTATCTATTAAAGCATTGGAAGTAGATGAGCAGAAAGATGCTATTGCTACTTACGGCTCAACAGATAGTGGTGCAAGCTTAGGTGATATCTTAGGTGCGGCCTTAAACAGCAGCAATGCAGCTAAGGAAAAGAAGAAAAAATCTGAGTAGGACTTATGCCTTTATCCGCTGATAATATATTAGATCGCATAAAGCTAAAATCTGAAGTGGTAAAGTGGCGAACACTAACTATAGTAATCGCCACTTTACTGGCAGTTGTGCTTGTTGCTAAATCATCTAATTTATACAAAGCAGGAGCCGATAGTATCGCACGCGTTTCTATAGAAGGGATTATTCTGGAAAATAGGGATCGTGATGCCAAACTGGAAGAGATAAAGAATAATAACCGCATTAAAGCTGTTATACTTTATATTAATAGCCCAGGTGGTACTATCGTAGGTGGTGAAAATTTATACTATGCAATCCGCAGTATATCTGAAGTAAAGCCAGTGGTGGCTGTAATGGGAAGCATTGCAGCATCTGGTGGTTATATGACGGCTATTGCTGCGGATTACATTGTTGCCAGAACAGGGACTATTACAGGCTCTGTTGGTGTAATTCTAGAAAGTTTTGAAGTAACTGAATTGGCAAAGAAAATAGGTATAAACCCTATAATGTTAAAATCAGGTGAACTTAAAGGTTCGCCATCCCCATTCGAAAAACCTAATCCTAAGGCTGAAAAAGTATTAATGGATAGTGTGCAAGATAGTTATAATTTCTTTGTTGATTTGGTAAAAGACCGCCGTATGTTATCCGAGCAAAATATTGCGGTTATTGCAGATGGTAGAGTTTTTACCGGCAAACAAGCTTTAGCCAACAAGCTAATAGATTCGTTAGGTGGTGAAAAAGAAGCTATCGGGTGGCTGGCAAAAGAAAAGAATATAGATGCAAAATTGCCTGTAAAAGATATAGATCTAGAGCCTGAAAAGAAGCTGTGGGAAAAAATCTATACCAAAGTAATGGGTAGCAACGCATATATTGCAGAATTTTCAGGTAGTGGAATAATGGCATTATGGAGGCCATAGTAAACCATAATAATAAATATGAAGTTGAATAGGAGATACAAGTGACTAAATCAGAATTAGTAAGAAGGATGGCAGAACGTTTTCCTAATATGTTTTTAAAGGACATACAAATTTTGGTAGATACTATTTTTGATGATATATCTAAAGCCTTAGCTGAAGGCAACCGTGTTGAGTTGCGTGGATTTGGTGCTTTTACTATAAGAAAGCGTAAAGCAAGGGTTGCAAGAAACCCGCGCACAAATGATGTGGTAGAGCTGGGTGAAAGGTCTGCACTTTATTTCAGGGCTGGTAAGGAGTTAAATGCGCGCTTAAATTCCAATTAAGTAAAATTAGACAGGTTCTAGGTATGAAAAAGATATTGATTATTGCATCACTGCTTATTCTTGTTTTATTTGGAACGTTGTTATCTGTGCCATATTGGTTTGATATAAACCAGTATAAAGATAACATACTGAACCTGGTTAAGGAAAAAAGCGGACGTGATGTTAAGGTTGCAGGTAAAATAACTCTCACTGTTTTGCCTAATATATCACTTACCTTAAATGATGCATCTTTTGCATCCCCAATTAAAGGTGAGCCAGATATTTTCACCACTTCAAAATTAATTATTAAGGTAAAGTTTATCCCGCTATTTAGCAAAAGGCTGGAAGTGGATAGTTTTAAGCTGGTAGATTCAGTTTTCAATCTTCACATAATGGAGAATGGTAAGCCTAATTGGGTTGAGCAAAAACTGGTTCATATTGATGTACCTGAAAATACAACTTATAAAAATCCTGTTGTAAGTAACGCTCATGGAATATCTGATGAGGGAGTGGAGGGGGCAGATCAAATTATTGAGCCAGGTAACCAGCCAAATATTGATGTTGCCCATAATGATGTACATGCTGAAGGACAAGAAGGCATGGAGCCTCATGAGCCAACATTTAGTAACCTTATTTTCAATAGTATAAAAATTGAAAATGCTAGTGTTAATTTTGTTGACGATAGGAATCACCAGACTATAAAAATATCAAGTATTAATCTTAATACTTCCTTAAAACCTGGCCCTAATCCATTTGAGGTATCAGCCAAATTTGATATTTTTGATGACAATACCAAAGGACTACTGGCAGCTGACGGTACATATTATGTTGGTGATGACCAATTTGAAGCCAGAAACGTTTCTTTGTTATTTGATGGTATTGAAGCGCATCTTAATTTTCTAGCTGATATAGGGCCATATAAACCAAGTTATAAAATTGCTATTTATACTGGAAGTATCAATTTTAATAATTACAAAATTACTGATAATAAAACTAATGCTAGTAATAAAGGGCAATCTGCTGGCGCTGATGAAGAGGCGAATAAAAAAACTTTCGAGTGGAGTGATGAGCCTCTGGATCTTAGCTTTATTCACAAAACTGACTTGCACTTAAACCTAAAAACTAGCGGTATTACCTATCAGGATATAGCAACCAATGAAATTATGTTTAATGCCTATATCCGAAATAATAGGCTTACTGCGAATGTAAAAGATTCGAAGCTATATGGTGGTTTAATTAATGGTGAAGTTATTGTAGATAGTAGTGCAGGTGGTAATAATGCCATTAAGGCGGCGTTAAAAATAGATCACTTAGACTTTACCCAGGTGCCGAAGAAATTTGAAAGAATTAACCCGATAGCTGGTAATGCAACTTATGAATTTAAGGTTTCATCAAATGGTAATACCCAGCGGAGTATTGTTCGTAATATGAATGGAACTGCAAGTGTAAAAATGAATGATGTTGCATTAGAAGGTATCGATATCTTCTCGATGGTTAACAATGTGGTATCAGCATTTGAAGTAGGCCGTGCTAATAATAAGACTATGCTAAAGTTAGTTTCTGGTGATTTTGATATTAAGCAGGGTGTTATGAGCAATGACAATACTGTTTTAAATTCTGATGTTATGAATCTAACTGGTTCTGGTGAAATTAACCTGAATGATTTAGGCTTAAATTATAAACTTTCACCACGCTATGCCAATGAAACTGAAGATAAAAAGAACATGACAATCCCACTTGTTATTACTGGAACTATGCTAGAGCCTGTATTTAGGTTGGAAATTAAAGCTTTGGTACAGGATCTTATTAATAACCCTAAAGGTGCAGAAAATCTGGTTAACCAGTTAAAGATGGACTTTAAAGGTATGAAAGAGAATATGGGTGGTGGAGTTATTAATGACTTGAAAGGAATGTTTAAGAAAAAATAATTCCTATGGCTATAAAAACAAAAATATGTGGTCTTACTTCTAAAGAATCGATAAAAAGTGCTATAGAAAATGGCGCTGATTACGTTGGTTTTGTTTTTTTCCATAAGTCTCCCCGTGTTATTACTGCAAGAAACGCTGCTAAGCTTGCAGCTGTTTTACCAGATAATATAAAAACAGTTGCTGTTGTTGTGGATATTACTGATGCTGAGCTTGAGGATATTTTAAGCTATTTTAAACCAGACTTTATACAGTGCCATGGCAAAGAAACCACGGAACGCATTATCGAGATTCGCGAAAAATTTGGTATAAAGGTTATTAAAGCAATATCTGTGCGTTCAAGTGATGATATAGCTAAAGGCAAAAGTTTTTCTGATATTGCTGATATGATTTTATTTGATGCGAAAGTTCCATCCTCACCACTTCCTGGCGGCAATGGTCTTGCTTTCGACTGGACATTACTTCGTGGGCGTGAATTTAATATTCCATGGTTCTTATCAGGTGGGCTTAACATTGAAAATGTAACCGAAGCAGTTAAGATAACTGGTGCAAAGGCCGTAGATGTATCATCAAGCATTGAAAGTGAACCTGGAAAGAAAGACCCCGATTTAATAAGTGCGTTTTTAAAAAAAGTTAAGAGTATAAAATAAATGAAAAAATATTCACAACCGGACGCACAAGGTCATTTTGGTATTTATGGTGGTAGATATGTATCAGAAACTCTGATGCCACTAATATTATCTGTTGAGCAGGCCTATCTAAAATACAAAGATGATAAGGAATTCAAAGCTGAGCTTGATTATTACCTGGAGCATTATGTTGGCCGCCCAAGTCCGCTTTATTTTGCGCAAAGGCTTTCTGAGAAATTAGGTGGCGCGAAGATTTATTTCAAACGCGATGAGTTAAATCATACCGGTGCGCATAAAATAAACCATTGCATGGGACAGATATTGCTTGCCAAAAGAATGGACAAAAAGCGCATTATTGCTGAAACCGGGGCAGGGCAGCATGGTGTTGCCACCGCTACTGTTTGTGCATTATTCAACCTTCCTTGCGTTGTCTATATGGGCGCAAAAGATATGGAACGCCAAAAGCCAAATGTGTTCCGTATGAAATTGCTAGGCGCCCAAATTATACCTGTCAATTCTGGCACTGGCACGCTGAAAGATGCAATGAACGAAGCGATGCGTGATTGGGTTGCCAATGTTGAAGATACTTATTATCTGATAGGAACAGCTGCAGGGCCACATCCATTTCCAATGATGGTGCGTGATTTTCAATCCATAATTGGCCGTGAAGCAAAACAGCAAATCCTAAAAGCCGAAGGGCGTCTGCCTGATACTATTGTTGCGTGTATTGGTGGTGGTTCTAATGCGCTTGGATTATTTACCGAATTTCTAAATGATGATGGTGTAGAAATTATTGCAGTAGAGGCGGCAGGCAGAGGGCTTAAAACAGAAGATAATGCGGCATCAATTGCCAATGGCCGTTTTGGCATATTGCACGGTAATGCATCTTATTACCTGCAGGATGAAGATGGACAGATAAAAAATGCCCATTCAATTTCAGCCGGGCTGGATTATCCTGGTATTGGACCTGAACATGCGTATTTGCATGATAAAGGCCGTGTAAAATATGAATCAGCCACAGATGACGAAGCTCTTAAGGCATTCCAGTTATGCACAAAAACAGAAGGTATCATACCGGCACTTGAGCCTTCGCATGCACTGGCCCATGTAATAAAAATTGCTCCAAAACTACCAAAAGACCATATAATAGTTATGAATATGTGTGGACGTGGCGATAAGGATATATTTACGGTAGCTGCAGCACTTGGGATGGATATTTAGTAGCGCTTTAAGGAACAAAAATGAACAGACTAAAAACCAAATTCGATACCGTTAAACAGCAAAACCGTTCAGCCCTTATAACCTACATAATGGCGTATGATCCTAACCTTACAAAATCTTCCAAAATTTTAAATGGATTACCAGAAGCAGGTGCTGATATTATTGAGCTTGGAATGCCATTTTCTGATCCTATGGCGGATGGTCCAACTATCCAGGAAGCTGCAATACGCGCCCTGGATGCTGGTGCAAAACTTAGTAAGATTCTTGAGATGGTGGCGAAATTTCGCAAAAATAATGACCACACTCCAATCGTATTGATGGGCTATTATAATCCTTTACAAAATTATGGACTAAAGAAATTTGTAAGTGATGCAAAAAAATCAGGTGTGGATGCTTTTCTAATTGTTGATTTGCCGCCGGAAGAGGACCTTGAATTATATGCTTGTACGGAATCTGAAGGTATATCACTCATAAAATTAGTTACCCCAACTACTGACGATAAACGCCTTAAAATAATCACTGAAAAGGCAAGCGGGTTTATTTATTATGTGGCCGTAGCTGGTGTGACAGGAACGAAATCAGCAACTTATGATTCAATCGGTGCAGCAGTGGAACGCATTAGGAGACACACATATTTACCAATTGCAGTTGGTTTTGGTATCAAAACTCCAAAAGATGTTAAGCAAGTGGCAAAGCATAGCGATGCTGTAGTCGTAGGCTCCTCATTAGTCAGTAAAATTGCTGACGGTGATGTTGATGTTGCTTTAGATTTTGTTCGGGATTTAGCAAAAGGGACTTTATAATGTCTGCCAACAAGCGTCTTGCAGAACTTGCAATCCAGTTACCAGAAAATAATAATCCGGCGGCTAATTACATACCATATACAAGTGTTGGCAATATGGTTTTTATTGCCGGACAAACCTGCAAATGGAATGGTAAATTACAATACGCTGGCAAAATTGGCCGTGATTACACCACAGAGCAAGGTAAAGAAGCTGCGCATTTATGTGGTCTTAACATTATTATGCAAATCAAGAATGCATGTGGTGGCGATTTGGATATAGTTAGGAAATGTGCCAGATTAAATATCTATCTTAACTGCACTGATGATTTTACAGAACATGCTGCTGTTGCTAATGGAATTTCGGATTTAATCGTAGATGTGTTTGGCGAGAAAGGCCGCCATACAAGGGTTACTTCAGGTTCTAATAGTCTGCCTGGTAATACTGCTGTTGAAGTGGATGCGATATTTGAGGTGGACGCTGCATGACTTTTACTCCTATGAAGCAAGACGTAATTCTAAAAGCTCACCAGCGCATATCTCCCTTTATCCATCGTACTCCGTTAATGCACTCCAGCCTGCTTAATGATTGGCTCGGTCACGAAATTGTTTTCAAAGTTGAGGGTTTACAAAAAATCGGGGCGTTTAAAATACGTGGCGCATTAAACGCATTACTGCATTTAAAGGAGCAAAATCAATTACCAAAAGAAGTTGTAGCATTTAGTTCTGGCAATCATGCACAAGCAGTAGCGCTGGCGGCAAAACAATTAGGTGTCAAAGCAACTATCATACTACCATCATTTACGTCAAAGATAAAACAGCAAGCAACACGTGGGTATGGGGCAACTGTTATAAATACAAATACCCGCCCGGAGGCTGAGAAACTTACTGCTGAGATTGAAGCAAAAGGCGCGTACTTTATCCATCCATATGATAATGATGATGTGATAGCAGGGCAGGGCACTGCTTGCCTTGAGGCTCTGCAGGAATATGAGCCAAATGCTGTATTTGCTCCATGCGGTGGGGGAGGGTTATTATCTGGCACTTACCTTGCTGCGCAAACTATGCAAAATCCACCAATGGTTTTTGCCGGTGAACCACTGGGAGCAAATGATGCTAGCATTTCCTATAATACAGGAAAAATACACAAACTTGATAATACTCCAGATACTATAGCAGATGGGGCGCGTACACTTGCTATATCGGAACGCACTTTTCATTATTTACAAAAGCTAAACGGGTTTTATGAAATATCCGAACAAGAAATGCTTTACTGGACACAGTGGGTTATGCATTTGCTAAAAATCTCCTGCGAGCCAACTTCTGCCCTTGCGATAGCTGCTGCTGCAAAATGGCTTAAAGAGCAAACCAGTAAAAAGAAAGTGCTGGTTATTCTATCCGGTGGTAATGTTGCACCTGAAACATATCTTGGAATATGGAAAAATAATTATTTGGAAAAACTACCATGCCAAGAATTTTAGGTATCGATCCTGGTCTGCAGCATACTGGCTGGGGTGTTATTGAAAAACATGATAATACGTTAAAATTTATTGCGTGCGGTGTAATTAATTCCAATAGCAAATCTCAGCTTCCTGATAGGTTACTTACGCTTAGTACTGGGATAACAGAAGTTATATCTATCTATAAACCTGACGAATGTGCAATAGAAGAAACCTTCTTAAATACTAACCCAATGTCATCGCTTAAGCTTGGCCATGCAAGGGGAGCTATTATGCTTACGGCTTCACTAGCAGGGCTTAGTCCTTATGAATATGCAGCAACGCTTGTTAAGAAAACAATTGTAGGTGTTGGCCGGGCAGAAAAAGCACAAGTATTAATGATGGTAAAAATATTACTTCCTAAAGCCGAAATAAAAAGCGAAGATGCTGCCGATGCTTTGGCTATTGCTATTTGCCACTCGCAACATTCTGTGATGCGGAAGATTATAGCCGCTGTTTAATCCGGTTGCGGTTCATTTTCTACGTCAGGATTTTCTTCCTTCGGCTCTGGATTATCTGCTACTGGTAATTCGGATTTTTTCTCTTCTTTAACAGGTTCTTTTTTGCCTGGTTTTTTCTCATCGGCCTTAGGCTCAGCAGACTTATCGGCTTTGTTTTTGCAGGCTATAACCGTTACATCGTAAACAGGGTGTTCTAGCGCCGAAAGAGCAGGCGTTGAAGAAAACATCCAGCCGTTAAATATTTGTTTTATATCCTCACCTGGCACACGTTCAGATATTTTTAGTAGTGCTTTGTTTTCAGGGTCTTGCTGTGGCGGGGATTTCCAGCAGCGTTGCAACATAATCTCCAAGTTACCAAACGTGCCTGTGCTGCCTTGTGATATATCAAGTGAAGATACGCGGGCAGTAACTTTATTTAGGAATTGCAGGGTGACGGTATCGGTAAAATCTGCTTCGTTATAGATTACTTCTTCTGCAGGTTTTGCTTCTTGCGCGACTACAGGTTGTAACGGAGCTTCTTCTGCGGTAGCAAAAAGAGGGTAAACGCCTATTATCCCTGCAATTATGCAAGATATAACGAAAGCCTTACTTGCATTAAAAACTTGCACTAACTAAAGTCCTTTTTCTGTGCCTTCAGAACCTGACTTGCTACCTACACTACCAAAAGCAAATTTACCAATAAGTTCTTCGATACTAATAGCATCTTGAGTATATTTAATCTCGCCATTAGCTTCTATAAATTCCTCTTCTCCACCTGGTTGTATAGCAATATACTTGCCGCCCATAAGGCCATCACCTACAACAGCTGCAGAGCTATCTTTTGGTAATTTAACATCAGATTTAATATTTAACTCAATTATGGCCATATAATTTTTAGGATCAAGCGATTGGCCAGAAATTGTACCTATCTTTATGCCACCAACGCGTACATCACTGCCAACACTTAAGCTACCAATTTCGCGGAATTTGGCTTTTACAGTATAGCCATTTGCAGCTGGTGATATATTACCACTTTTATATGATATAAAAACAAAGGTTGCGGCTACCAGTAAAACTACAGCGCCCATTAATGTCTCAACAACACTTCTACCCATTTTTGAAAAACCTCTTGTTATTCAGTTGGTTGCCAAGCTTGATAATCGCCGGTCGCTTTTGACCGTACTCCACCTTTCTTTTTATGTCCAGCAGGAAAATAAGCTAATTTTGTTCCTGATAAATTAGGAGTATGCTGTTTTTGCCAATCATACTTTTTCTTAAGGACTTCATCAGTAGTATAATGTAACCAGCCGTGCCATTCAGCAGGAACCTTTGATGGCTCAGCCAGGCCTTTAAACATTACCCAGCGCTTTTTTTTGCCGCTATTATCGACCTTTTTATCCTGATAATAACGGTTGCCGAATTCATCCTGGCCTACCAAATCGCCTCGTAGGGCAGTGAATATTCTTGTGCCTATTGTCATAAAACCTCCTGTTGTAGTGTAACAGGGTAACGGTATAGCAGTGTAGCAGAAATTCCGTTACACCGTTATACCGTTACACCATTCTACTAAAAACTTAGTAGCTTAGCATTAATAACGCTAGGCAGCTTGCTTATGTTATCAATTACATCATTAGCCGGAGTCTGATCAACTTCAACCAACGCTATGGCAACGCCTTGTTTATCGCCACGGCCAAGATGGAAGTTTGCGATATTTACTTTTGCGTCACCTAGCAACTTACCTAAGTTACCAATTAATCCCGGCTTATCTTCATTATTAATATACAGCATTTTTGCGCCAAGGCCAGCTTCTAATTTAACAGAATCAACCTCAACAATCCGTGGTTTTGTACCACCAAATAGTGTGCCAGCCACAAATTGTAAGCCTTTTTCAGTTGTTACGGTCAATTTAACAAGATTCTGGTAGTCACCGCTTTTCTCGTTTTTAACTTCGCTAACTTCAATGCCGCGGTCCTTTGCCACTACAGGAGCATTAACCATATTTACGCTTTCTGCAAACGGACGAAGCAAGCCAGTTAAAAGCACAGACGTAATCGGCTTTATATTTAGTTTTGCCACCGCGCCTTCATATTCAATTTTTATGGATTTAATGCCGCTATCAATTATTTGTCCGGCAAAGCTACCAAGCTGCTCGCCCAATTCCAGATATGGCTTTAATTTTGCAGCATCTTCAGAAGAAACTGAAGGGATGTTAAGTGCGTTAATAACAGTGCCGCTAATCAAATATGCTGACATTTGTTCTGCAACTTGAATAGCCACATTTTCCTGCGCTTCAGAAGTAGAAGCGCCGAGATGTGGTGTACAGATAATCTGTTTCATGCCAAATAATGGGTTCTCTTTAGCCGGCTCTACTTCAAATACATCGAGCGCAGCACCTGCAACATGACCAGACTCAATAGCTTCTTTCAAGTCAGGCTCAACAATCAAGCCACCACGAGCGCAGTTGATAATGCGTACACCTTTTTTAGTTTTAGCCAGATTTTCTTTGCCTAAAATGCCTTTTGTAGCTTCGTTAAGCGGGGTGTGCAGAGAGATAAAATCTGCACGTTTCAAGAGTTCTTCAAGCTCAACTTTCTCAATATTGAGGTCTTTTGCACGTTGTTCAGAAAGATATGGGTCGAAGCCAATAACTTTCATTTTGAGTCCCTGTGCGCGGTCAGCAACGATAGAACCGATATTGCCGCAACCGATTAATCCTAAAGTTTTGCTTGCAACTTCCACACCCATAAAGCCTGACTTTTCCCATTTTCCAGCGTGAGTAGAAGCCGATGCTGCAGGGATTTCACGTGCTAATGACATCATCATCGCAATAGCATGTTCAGCGGTGGTAATAGAGTTACCAAATGGCGTATTCATCACCACAACGCCATTGGCAGTTGCGGCTTCCTGGTCAACGTTATCAACGCCAATACCAGCGCGGCCAATAACTTTTAGGTTTGCACCAGCTTCAATAACTTTTTTAGTGGCAGTAGTTGATGAACGAATCGCCAGTCCTTCATACTTACCTTCTTTTAATGTTTTGCACAAATCATCTTCTGAAAGACCAGTGATAACGTCAACTTCAACGCCGTTGTCTTTGAAAATCTGCGCCGCTAGAGGGCTCATTTTGTCTGATATTAATACTTTTGGTTTTGCTGTCATTTTCTGTTTCCTTGATTTGGAATCTAGAATCACGAATCTGGAATCTAGATTTATTATTTATAAACGAAATCTATAACCTGGTCTTTCTTGATTCCAGATTCTAGATTCATGATTCTGATTACTACGCCGCCTTCGCCTTTGCTTTCGCCTCCGCATAAGCCCAATCGAGCCATGGCAGTAATGCTTTCACATCAGCTGTCTCAACTGTAGCGCCGCACCAGATGCGTAAGCCAGCCGGAGCATCGCGGTAAGAACCAATGTCATAAGCTGCATTTTCTTTTTCCAGCAGTGATGCAATTTTCTTAGCGCTGGCTGCTTGTTCTTCCTCATTTAGTGCAAGATACTCAGGGTCGATAATTTTTAGGCACACAGAAGTATTAGAAATTGTAGCCTCATCTTCTGCAAGGAATGCCGCCCAATCGCTAGCTGCAACCCAGTCTTTCACTGCTTGCAGATTAGCATCCGAACGTTTTCTCAAAGCCGACAATCC
>JAJONM010000090.1 GCA_021323415.1 Rickettsiaceae bacterium | reverse complement strand
GAAACCTTTAGCGCGTCCCATGCGTTCGTAAAATTTGAATTCGTCAGGAGTTACGAAGCGCATCACGGGAGCGTGTTTTGGCGTTGGTTGCAGATATTGGCCTATCGTCATAAAGTCTACATCAGCAGAACGGAAATCATCCATCACCTGGATAACTTCTGACTTTTCTTCACCAAGGCCAACCATAATTCCAGATTTTGTGAAAATTGTAGGATCGAGTTTTTTCACTGTATGCAGCAAATTCAGCGAGTGGAAATAACGCGCACCAGGCCGGATTTTCTGGTAAAGGCTAGGCACGGTTTCCACGTTATGGTTATAAACATCAGGCTTTGCCGCGACCACAATCTCCAGCGCACCATCTTTATGCATGAAGTCTGGCGTTAGAATTTCAATGGTAGTATTTGGCGAAGCCTTCCTTATTGCTGCTATACACTGGGCGAAATGATTAGCTCCACCATCTGGCAAATCGTCACGGTCAACAGAAGTGATTACCGCATGTTCAAGTTTTAAAGTGGCGATGGCATTGGCAAGATTCTCTGGTTCGTGCGGATCAAGTAAGTCAGGACGGCCAGTTTTGATATTGCAAAATGCGCAAGCCCTAGTACATACCGAACCCAAAATCATGAAGGTCGCATGCTTCTTTTTCCAGCATTCGCCGATATTCGGGCATGCCGCCTCTTCGCAGACAGTGTTTAGTTTTAGGCTGCGCGCAAGGTCATAGGTTTCGTGAAATTCTTTAGATTGCGGGGCTTTTACCCTTATCCAGTCTGGTTTTTCTAGTTTTTTTACTTCTGTCATAATGCGCGGAGGATATACTATTGTGACATAAGTTGCAAGTATAAGCTTGGGAAGGTAATGTCTTGGAATTCAACCCACAACTCCACATCTCATAAAAATTTTATCTATTAATTATCTACTGTCAGAAATTGAGTTCGAATGTCCTTTCTTCCTCAGTGCACCATTTTCCGCTATAAGGCTCTGGTTCATTCACTGTAACAATAACTTTGTTACCTTTAATTTTCACAT
This sequence comes from Rickettsiaceae bacterium, assembly GCA_021323415.1. Lineage (GTDB taxonomy): Bacteria > Pseudomonadota > Alphaproteobacteria > Rickettsiales > UBA6187 > JAJONM01. The sequence continues at coordinate 8,231 of JAJONM010000090.1, read as the reverse complement.
CTTTTAAACATGTAGCATTTGCACGTTCAACTACGGTTAAGACATGCCCCACCGAATCTTTCTCAATACGATACGCAGAAATGTAAGGTAGTTGCCCCCTTTCATGTAAAATATATAAGTCAGAATCTGTTTTGCCCTTCACTTCATACATTGCCCCGTCAGGTAACCCATCAGAACTATATCCTTTAGTTGAAACTGTATTTCCCTCTACGGTGATAGATCCACTATAATGAGCCCAGTTACTATCCTGACAAGCCTCAAGAATAATAGACTTTATTATAGTCATATAGTCTGGTGATTCACTAATCCATGGCTGCATATTCTTAATGCAAACAGGATTTATCGCTTTCCCATTCAGGTTAAAGCCATGTAAGTATTCTTCTGCTTCAGCTTTTGTAAAAGTACATAAGATTATTGTTAAAGCTATAATAATGTTTTATCATAATTTTTCTTGTAAGTAATGTTAATTCAAAGGCTTATATAACAGAACATATGAATTATAGATGAATTTTTGGGCGAAGTAAGTGTTACGTAATTTTTATTTTCCGAAATCAGTCCTGACTAGCGGTTTGACTGCAGTATGCAAGTTAATTAAATTTATTACTGACAACATAACTTCTTTGGAAAATCCGTTATAATCCTATCTACTTTTAAGCCTTTTAAGAAAGCAAGTTTATTTAAAGTATAAACATCAACCTCAACACCTGCTGTTTTTACAGCGTTAATAAAGCCTTGAGTCAGCATTGTATAATAAACTGATATATATTTCGGTCTAATTCCATTACAAATTTCTTCTATAGCCCTTATATTCTCTGGCAACTTTTTTAGCGAAGTTTTTGTATTTTTAGTATTAAAGCATGTAACAGGATCTACGAAAGAATACGACCGGCCCAATAACAAGCAAATATCACGTATATAGCTTTTTCTTATATGTATTATCACATCCTGCTGGAATGACCTTGGTATAGTCTGCCTATTTATTTTTGGAAATTCGGCTAATAATCGCACAATAGCATCTGCCAGTGGGATATTATTAGGTTTAATTTCCAGATGAAATTCAAAAGTTTCGCTAAAATTCTCAGTGTTTATTTTCTCAAAAGCTTCGCTCAGGCTTTCAATATCAGGACGGATTTTTCTAAGCTCTGCAAAAGAAAGCTCGGATACTTCTATCGGCCTGATTAAATAGCCAAGCTCACTACCTGCTAATTCTTTAGTTATAAATTTATCGTGAAAAAGCATGGGGACATTATCGCTGGTTCCCACCACATCAAATTCAGCGCCAGCAGCATATGGGTCAGCAATAGCATTTATGATTTTGGCAGAGCTATTGCATCTGTGCCAGATGATTTTAGTTTGGTTAGTACTTAAATCTTCAGCCATATTTGTTAAAACTTAAATCTTCAGCCATATTTGTTAAAAATATCAATCCAATGAGTTAAAGGATAAAGGCTTTCAGCAGCTGATATAAAGTAACATAAATGCCATGAATTTTGAATGAAGACTTAATACTCCAGGTCATCAATTATAGATTTAACCTTGTGAGTATATCCATGCAATTTTGTGAATTCTTCTCGAAGATCATTAGGTTGTAAAGTATCAAGTCTTTCTTGAAGCTCTATTCTTTTTATATACCAATCTTTGTGATATTCTTTTGGAATTTCAGGATGATTGATATTGTGATGGATTAATGCTCTAATATAGTCTCCTTCAACCCAATAATGCCAACGGGACTGTATACGATTGATTTCTTCTTTGTCAAATCCTAAGTTTCCTAGCAAAACAGTAGTCTGATTAAAAACTTCCTCTTTCTTATCTTCTGGAACGCCACCAAGTCGCATTTGTGTTTGAATAATCTCAAGCAATGCAGACACATTAACTTCTGACTTCACGCAGTTTAATATTACTACCTAAAAAACTAATTGATTCAGCAAGATTTGGCCAACCAAATGCAAACATAAACAGAGCTATGGTAAGCCGTATTCCAGTCATTGCAGGATTTGCTTGTTCTACAAAAAAACTAAAATAGATAGATGCAACAACCGCAGCCAGAGAGAGAGAAAACTAAAAATTAATTTCGAAAAACTATTATAGTAATACCTTTTATTAATTTTAATAGCGACAATCCATCCAGTAAAAAGTTCCACTTTACATATGCACCACACGCCCAAACGCATCGAGCACTGATTCGTGCATCATTTCTGAAAGCGTTGGGTGTGGGAAAATGGTGTGCATGAAGTCGGCTTCAGTTGCTTCCATAGTTTTGCCAACTAAGAAGCCATTGATAAGCTCGGTAACTTCTGCGCCGATCAGGTGAGCGCCGAGGAGTTCGCCAGTTTTGCTATCGAAAATAGTTTTAACAGGGATGTTGTTTTTATTAAGTGTGTGCGGGTGGAGACCTGCGATTTTCTCAACGCAGATTATACCTTCATGGCTGGCTTTGTGGGCGAGCCATGGAGCGCCCGCTACATCGCCGATTGCATACACGCCTTTTTCATCAGTTTCGCAGTATTTATCAGTTATGATATGCCCACGGTCGAGTTTTACTTTTGTGCCTTCAAGTCCGATATTTTCAGTGTTAGGGACAATGCCAACTGCGGTTATAATTCTATCAACCTTTATTTTAGTTTCTGTGCCTTTGGTATCGAGTACTACATCAATACTATCTTTGTTCTTTTTAACTTCTTTCACAGTAGTTGATGTTTTTATTTTAAAGCCCTGAGATTCAAAGGATTTTTGTGCTATTTTTGAGATTTCAGCATCTTCCACTGGCAGCACCCTATCAGCTAATTCCACCACAGTAACATCAACACCTAAGGCATTGTAAAAGCTCGCAAATTCAATTCCAATCGCACCAGAGCCAACTACCAGTAAAGATTTTGGTGCGGAATCTGGAATCATCGCTTCTTTATAAGTGACGATTTGTTTGCCGTCGCTCTCTAACCCTGGCAGGCTCCGCGCCCTTGCACCAGTGGCTAAAATGATATGCTTTGCTTCAATATCGGCAATTTTCTTGCCGTCCTTTTCCACCTTAACTTTGCCTTTGCCATTAAGCTTTCCAAAGCCATCAAATACTTCGATTTTGTTTTTTTTCATCAGGCCTGATATACCGCCTGAAAGTTTGGCTGCAACATCACGCGAGCGTTTAACTATTTTATTAATATCAAATTCTATGCCTTTGACATTTATACCAAATTCACCAGCGTGTTGAACTGTACGCAGCACTTCCGCCGAGCGGAGCAACGCCTTGGTCGGGATGCAACCCCAGTTCAGGCATATACCACCCATGTGGTTTGCTTCCACTACTGCGGTTTTGAGTCCCAGTTGAGCAGCCCTAATTGCCGCCACATAGCCACCCGGGCCACCACCGATTACTACTATGTCGAAAGATTTGTTTTCCATGTTTATTCCTTTAGTATAACAGTTTAACGGTGTAACGGTGTAACGGTAAAGTTCTGTTATACTATTACACCGTTATGCCGTTACACTAATAATTTTTTGCGCTACTTTACCTTTGCATAACAAAGCGCATCAATATATTTGCCGTTTTTCTTATAATATTTATTAAGCGTTCCTTCTAGTTCAAAACCATTTTTTTCAAGTACACGGCAAGAAGCCTTGTTATGAGTTAAAACCGGCGCGAATATACGCACCAGTCCTAAATCTTCAATGCAATAATTAACCATCTCGCCAACCGCCTCGGTCATTATGCCACGGCCAGCATACTCATCAGAGAGCCAATAACCTATTTCACCACGATGGCCATCGATATTTATAATACCTATTGAGCCTGCCAGTTTCCCATCTACTTCAATTATAAAATGACGTTCTGAAATTGGTTCACGTTTTGCGGCATCCAGAATAAAAGAAATCCACCAGCTTACACTTTCAAGCTTCCACGGTAATTCAATGGTAGTATCACGCTCGATTGTTGGTGTATTAAGACCAGCTACCATCGCTGCCGCATCTGAAGCCTCGAAATTACGCATTTTGAACTTATCTTTCAAAATAACTGTCATTACCAATCCCTAGTTTTTATAAATCTATCGCGGGCAAAACTATCGTAAACAATTCTTCCATCTTGCGACTTTAGTTTTATCATACTATTTTTAATGTGGCATTCTTTACACTCGAACAAATTAAAAGGCATGGACATCAAAAACCTGCCATAATTTTTGCCAAAGAAAGTAGTTTTATTTCGTGATCCCCTAAAAACAATCATCAAGGCATCAATAAATAACGAAACTGGAAAAACTATAATTAAAAACAAACAAAGCAACAACCGGTACAAAGTAAAAAACCAACTCCCTTGCTTTTCTTTTTTTGGTTTGCCTATGTAACCGCAGGCTTTGCAAATCCAATTCTTACTACTGACAATTTTATGCCGTTCCTTGCGTTTACGGCTTATATTATTCTTGAAAAATTGTCTTTCGTGTTTGTTCATTCATTACACCAACATTGTAACCGGCCTTTCAACAAACTCCTTAAACGCAGCCAGGAACTGGGCCCCCACTGCCCCATCTACAACGCGATGGTCGCAAGATAATGTAACCGTCATAACATTGGCAGAAACTACCCTACCATCTTTTACGATAGGGCGTAGCTCCCCTGCACCAATTGCTAGTATGCACCCTTGTGGCGGGTTGATAATGGCGCTGAAATCTTTCACACCATACATACCCAAATTGGAAATGCTAAAGCCACCGCCCTGGAATTCTGCTGGAGCTAGCTTGCCGATTTTTGCACGTGCGGCTAAATCTTTCATTTCATTGGAAATTATAGGGAGCGATTTCTGGTCAGCGTTTTTTACTATTGGGGTAATCAGCCCTCCATCTATGGCAACGGCAACGGAAATATCGACATTATTATAAAGCAGGGTTGCTTCATCAGTCCATGTGGCGTTGGCCTCCGGCACTTTTTTTAATGCCTTGGCAACTGCTTTTATCACCAGGTCATTAACCGAAAGTTTATATGCTGGTTTGCCGGTTTCTGAATCGATATATGCAGCGTCGTTTAAATCCTTGCGTACATCGAGCAACTTATCCAAAACGCAGTCGATATTCAGATAAAAATGCGGCACATATTGCTTTGATTGCAACAAGCGGCTGGCGATAACTTTACGCATATTATCATTTGGCACTGCGGTAACTTCCGCCGGGTTACGCATTACGCGCCCACCTGCCCCGCCGCTTCTTTTTGCGTCTTCAATATCAGCTTTAATGATACGCCCACGCGGGCCTGTTCCTACCAATGAGCCAATATCAACACCCGCTTCTTTTGCTAAACGTTTAGCCAGCGGGCTAGCCTTAACATCAGAACCATGCGTGATTGTTGTAGTTTGAGTAGCAGATGGAGTGAAAACAGGAGGGGCAGAAAATGAAGGAGCGGGAGATTTAGCAGGGGCGGATTGTGTGACGGGAGATTGTGTAATTACGGCTTCTTTTTTAGGTTCTTCTTTAATTGCGGCGACGGCGGGTTTATAATCTTTAATCGCCGCTTTATCTTCGCCTTCAATCAGGAGGAGCGCAATTGCCTGATTGACCGCGACACCTTGCGCCCCTTCTTTGACGAGAATTTTGCCAATAATACCTTCGTCGACAGCCTCAACTTCCATGGTAGCTTTATCGGTTTCGATCTCGGCAATAACATCACCAGGCTTTACGCTATCGCCTTCTTTTTTTACCCATTTGGCCAGGTTCCCTTCTGTCATTGTTGGGGAAAGGGCTGGCATTAAAATTTCTATTGGCATTTTTACTCCTAAAACCTATACAAATACTTTTCTAAATTAACTTTATTATCCTTTACCTCAACACCTTCTTGCTTCAGTATTGCTGCTTTTTTATCAAGCCCAAAGGCATAACCAGTAAGTGTTCCATTGCCGCCTACCACACGGTGACATGGCACCTCTGGTGCATTTGGGTTTTTATTCATCGCATTACCAACTGCGCGTGATGCTTTTTCATTTCCTGCAGCCTTGGCGAGCTCACCATAAGTCGTCACCTTCCCTTCAGGGATTTGCATTAAGAGGTCGTAGCATTTTTGGTTGAAGTTTTTCATTTTGCTTCTTTCTCACTAAAATTCATCCTTCCAGTTATCGTCATCCTAGAAGCCGATTTTCTCTGCGAGTTTACGAGCAGCTAAAAAAATCGAGCTATCTAGGATCCAGGTCTTTATTAATAAGAAACCTGGATCCTGGATATTAAGAAAATCTAAGGACTAAGAGCGTCCTAAGATTTTCTAAATTCCAGGATGACGATAAACGAGGGGGCTATTAATCGCCATCAATATTTCAAATTCCTATTTATCCCTATAGCAAACCGCCCTCACCGCCTCACAAATATCTTCCACTTGCGGCAATGCAAGTTTTTCTAAGTTAGCAGCATATGGCAGCGGAATATCTTTTCCGGCAACGCGTGTAACCGGCGCATCCAGATAATCAAACGCCTCTTCCATCACCAGCGCTGCTATTTCTGAGCCGATGCCAGCAAATGGCCAGCCTTCTTCGACTGTTACCAGGCGGTTGGTTTTCTTTACTGATTTTATGATTGTTTCGGTATCAAGTGGGCGCAGTGTCCGCAAATCTATAACTTCAACATCAATGCCTTCTTTGGCTAGGATTTCTGCGGCATCGAGGGAGTATTTTACATGTAGTGAAAATGCGGTAATGGTTACATCTTTGCCCGGCCTTACAATGTTAGCCTTGCCAATTTCTACAATATGATCGCCTTCCGGCACTTCATGTTTGTGGCCGTAAACAATTTCGTTTTCGAGGAATATTACTGGGTTCGGGTCGCGTATTGCAGCTTTTAGCAGACCTTTTGCATCAGCGGCAAAATAAGGCGCGATAACTTTTAGGCCCGGAACATGGGCATACCAGCTGGCATAACACTGCGAGTGCTGCGCCCCTACCCTTGCAGCCGCTCCATTCGGACCACGGAAAACGATAGGGCTTTTTACTTGCCCACCAGACATATAAAGGGTTTTGGCGGCAGAATTGATAATGTGGTCAATTGCCTGCATCGCAAAGTTGAACGTCATGAACTCAACAACTGGTTTTAGGCCAGTGTATGCAGCACCAACGCCAAGGCCTGCAAAGCCATGTTCGGTGATTGGTGTATCGATAACCCTGCGGTCGCCAAATTCGGCAAGCAATCCTTCTGTTACTTTATAAGCGCCCTGATATTCTGCTACTTCTTCACCCATGATGAAAACACTTTCATCACGGCGCATTTCTTCGGCCATTGCGTCGCGGAGGGCGACTCGTACTGTTGTTTCTATATTTTTTACTGTCATTTATAATCCTTGTTGTTTTGAATCAGGAATCTAGAATCTGGAATCAAGACTCTATCTTACAACTGCCGTTCTTAACCTATATAATTCAGTTCTATCGTCTTGCGCCCCTCTCCCGTGGGGAGAGGAACGGGGTGAGGGGGCGAAGGACTTTAACAATTGTTAGGCCTAACTTTTTATCTACCTCCATCGCCCCCTCATCCTAACCTTCTCCCCACGGGAGAAGGGACTTTGAGCTCGCTAATCGCTCACACTTTAGTAATCCTCTTAGCACTGAGCCGCCCGTCCCGCCGCTTCGCGGCACTCACTTTTGCGCCCCTTACTGATACACATCCGTCCACAATTCCTCATAATCCGGCTCAGGGCTATTTTTACAAAATTCAACTACATCATTAAGATTGTCTCTTATATTTTTATCAATCGCTTTCAGCTCATCTTCGCTAGCATGCTTGCCGTTTATTATCAAATTCTTCAGGTTTTCGATAGGGTCGCGCTGTTCTTTTATCTCGTTTACTTCTTCTTTTGAGCGGTATTTTGCAGGGTCGGACATTGAGTGGCCGCGGTAGCGGTAGGTTTTCATCTCAAGGATGATCGGGCCTTTGCCGGAGCGCACATATTCAGTCGCTTCCCTGCCCGCTTTTATCACCGCCATCACATCCATACCATCCACCTGCATACCAGGGATTCCCATGGATTCACCGCGGTGATAAAGTTCCGTTGTATATGATGAACGTTTTACCGACGTACCCATTGCATATTCGTTGTTTTCGATGATGTAAATTACTGGCAGGCGCCACAGGGCTGCCATGTTAAATGCCTCGTAAACCTGCCCCTGGTTGGCAGCACCATCACCAAAATAAGTCATGCAAATATTGTTATTGCCGCGGTATTTATTGGCAAACGCGATGCCTGTACCAATTGGCACCGGAGCGCCGACGATACCA
>JAJONM010000020.1 GCA_021323415.1 Rickettsiaceae bacterium | reverse complement strand
ATAGTATTCATCAAGTACAGTGCTGGAAGCCGTAAACCTGATACTGCCATCGCCATTACCATTACAATTAGCTATAGTGGTATCGCAAGCAGCTCCCCAATAACTAGATGCATCTGATATATCGCCAGGTAAATCACGGTATTTTTCTAGGAATCCTTCAATAGCTACGCGGAAACCTCCCACATCGCTCATGAATCCACGAAGTTCCGATGCCTGACGTAACTTTATCCCCTGGCTTACAATTCCCAGAAGAATTCCAATTATCAAAATTACTATAGCTAACTCAGCAATTGTTACACCGCGTTGGTAAAAACTTCTGTTCTTCTGCATAAGCTTCCTGCTTAATTATGAATACCTTTAGTCAAAGATAGAAGCTTAAGCTTTTCTACGTAAGAATGCCGGTATGTCCACCGCAGATTCCTTGTTCTTCAGCTTTTTTAGGATTATTTGCAACAGCCCCTTTTGTACGGGATTGCCCATCTGCCGAAGAAGAGCCAAGTGAACGCGCTACACCTCTTGCCATACGGCTAAACAACCCACGTGATTCTTGAGAATTATCATCCTCATCATCAAAATCATCCGTATCATCTTCATTCTCATTAGTAGCAAAGCCACCACTGTTTCCTACATAATTATTAGGCTGAACTGGCGTAGCCGACATAAAGAAACTACCATCTTCAGGGATGTCTTTCTCAGCAGACAAGCGAGCCTTATACTCCTCATTTAACTGTCTAATAGCCTCAAAATATTGTTCATCTACATTTGAAGGCGTAAGTTCATCAGCTAAAGCAGGGTTTATGCTGACATTGGAACTAATGGCAACTTGCTCTTCGTTTTCCTCAGTTTCTTCTTCATCACCATAAGCTTCATAAGACTCATCATTATCATAATCAGCACTATCTTCCTGAGCCTGACCTTCGAATTCTTCTTCGGCTTCCTCTTCTTGTGCTACTTCATGCGCCGGGTTTGCAACATATGAGTAAGTTTTCTTAGGTGCACTTCCTGCTGTATAATTGTGCGAATCAATACCGGTTGCTACTACAGAAACCCTAATACGCCCTTCCATATCATCGTTAAACGTAGAACCGAAAATTATATTAGCGGCCGGGTCAACTTCTTCACGGATACGGTTTGCAGCTTCATCAACTTCAAATAAGGTCATATCCGGGCCGCCGGTAATGTTAATCAGAACTCCACGCGCACCTTTCATCGAAACATTATCAAGCAGAGGGTTAGATATTGCGGCTTCGGCAGCGTCCTGCGCGCGTCTTTCGCCTTCCGCCTCACCTGTTCCCATCATCGCCTTGCCCATTTCCCCCATAACGGATTTAACGTCAGCAAAATCAAGGTTAATGAGTCCCGGCATAATCATCAAATCGGTAACGCCACGTACACCACGGTGCAATACATTATCTGCCAGTTTGAAAGCTTCGGCAAATGTGGTTTTTTCGTTGGCAATCCTAAATAAATTTTGGTTGGGGATCACTATCAGAGTGTCCACATTTTTTTGCATCTCTATCAGGCCGTCTTCTGCAAGTTTCATCCTGCGTGGCCCTTCAAAATGGAAAGGCTTTGTTACAACGCCAACAGTTAATATATCCAGTTCACGTGCAGCGCGGGCAATAACTGGGGCTGCCCCAGTTCCTGTACCACCACCCATACCTGCAGTGATGAAAACCATATTACTGCCTTTTAGGTGATCAAGGATTTCAGGCATAGCTTCTTCAGCCGCAGCGCGGCCTACTTCCGGCGCTGCGCCGGCTCCCAATCCCTTGGTTGTATCCTGACCTAATTGTATACGTTTTTCGACTACAGAATTGGCTAGAGCCTGAGCGTCAGTGTTAGCAACAACAAAATTAACACCCTCAAGATTCTCTTTTACCATGTTATTGGTAGCGTTTCCGCCGGCTCCACCAACACCAAATACTGTAATCTCAGGTTTCATTATAGTGTTTTGTGGAAGATGTATATTCAACGCCATTTTGTCGCTCCTAATTTTGAACTGGTACTTTGCTACTTACGATCCCGATAATAAAGCATTTCCGGTAACAATTCCAACATTTATTTTATATTTTTTGCAAAATACACCACATATAGTAAAAATATTCTTATGGAACAAAGAGATACTTTATTAAAAAATTAATAAAAACCACAAGCAAGACAGGTTGAGCAACTTACAAAGACATTCTAATAAGTTGAATAAGGTGATTTTATAGCTTGTTAACAGAAGCTTATATAAATAATAGTAAACATAACAAGACAGGATATATTACTATTTGTAGCATTATATGTAGCATTTGGCGCAGAACCACTTATGCACGTACCAGAAGCACCATTACCAGTACCACCTAATACAGTTCCAAAGTCAGGCGTACCATCATCTACCTTACTATCTAACCACATAGCATCATCAGCATTTAGTGCAGCGGTCGATAAATAATTATCAGTCGCGTGATTTTTCCCAACTACAAAATAATTGCCGGGAAATGAACGGCTTAAATCATCAACATAGCTAAATGGTGTAGCAAGATATGTTAAGGAATAACCAACTCCGGCCAAACTCTTATTGGCAGGTACATTAGGGGTAGCACCATTCATAATTGCAAACGTGCCAGTACCCGAATAAGTACCTGCAATTAGCTGCGCTATTGAAAGCTGATACCAGGCATAATAAACTTCGGTATCATCAGTAACAGCACCAGTGCCGATTTTACCATCACCATTGCAATTAGCTGCAACTCCACCACATGCTGTGAGTCCCCAGAAATTACTGGCATTTTTCAAATCCCCTGGCAGTCCTTCGTATTGGGTTTTAAAATTATCTACAGCTATCCTATAGCTTTGCACATTAGTTATAACAGTTTTTAATTCTGCCGATCTTATAAGAGAACGACCTGATACCGCCGCCACTGCCAATAACCCCATAACAACCAGAACTATTGCCAACTCCACCAGTGTAAAGCCAGCTTCAGGTTTAGCTTCGCTATTGTCATTATGTTCTATGCCAAACTCTTCCAATTTCCTGTAAAGAGTAGAACGCCCGATACCAAGCTTTCTGGCCACTTCTGACATGCGTCCGTTATAATATTTCAGTGCCGACGCTATAATATCTTTTTCAATATCGCATAATTTACGGAAATCATTACTGTCTTTTTGCATTATTAGCCCATTGGCCTGGCTAAGCTTGCTCATACCATTGCCAAAGCCAATACCAATATCATTTTTTACTGCGCTAACTATTTGTGGAAAATCACTAAGGCTAAGCGCATTAGTGTCGCATAATACAGTCGCGCGAAAAATAGTATTCTTAAGTTCCCTTATATTTCCTGGCCACCTGTATTTGCATAGCAGCTCTTCTGCTTCAGGCGAAATGCCAGAAATATTTTTACTTTCTGATTTTGCACAAGAATTAATGAAATGTTTTATGAGTAATGATACGTCGCCATTACGGTCACGAAGTGGCGGAACATATACAGGAAAAACATTAAGTCTATAATATAAGTCCTCACGGAAGCTGGCATTTTTCACGCTATCATTCAGATTTTTATTAGTAGCAGAAATAATACGCACATCTACTTTTATAGGCTTTGTTGAGCCTACCGGGTCAATTTCCCCATCTTGCAAAACGCGTAATAATTTCACCTGTATATCAAGCGGCAATTCACCAACTTCATCAAGGAAGATTGTACCGCCATCAGCCTCACGGAACTTACCGTAAGTTTTATAAATAGCACCGGTAAATGCCCCTTTTTCATGGCCGAATAAAATACTTTCGACCAGATTTTGAGGTATAGCTCCACAGTTTACAGCAACAAAAGGTTTGTCGCTGCGTTTGCTTGCATAGTGGATTGCCCGCGCCATAGATTCTTTTCCAGAGCCACTTTCGCCCTCTAAAAGTACGGGTATATCCGAGGTAGATACACGCTTGCCAAGGTTAATCATTTCTTTAATTGCGGGACTTTCGCCAATTATATCTTCAAAGCTAGTCCCACCATTTATTGTTTTTCTTATTACTGATATTTCGTCATTTAAAGCATGGGTGCGAAGCGCAGTATCGATGCTCTTTTTAAGGCGCTCAGGGCTATCAAATTTTTTTATAAAATCAGTCGCACCGGCTTTCATGGCTTCTACTGCCATGTCTATATCGTCATAGCCGGTACGGACGATAATAGGAAGATTAGGACGCACAGGGCGAACGGCATTTAACACCCCTACCCCATCTATGCCTGGCATTGATAAATCAAGCAGCACAATGTCAATATCATTAGCATCTTTTGAGGTTAGTATATTAATAGCATCTTGGCCATTTTCTACCAGTTTTGTATGGTAATGGGTCTTATCACGTATGATTTGCTCAACCACACGGGACTGTGTAATGTCATCGTCTACTAAAAGTATTTTGTAGGACATCTAAAACCCTAAATTATTTTGACACAGTATTGCAACCTTGAGTAAAATTTCTTCAAGATTAGAACACTATAATTTAGATTTTAGATGATAATGATTAATAAAACATTAACGTTACAAAGAATTTGTGTTGTTCTGGAACGTTTTATCTACCCATTCCCTCTCTAGGCTTTGCCATAGCCATCCACTCCTCAAAATCTGCATCATCCAAATCAAAATTAGGGATAGAAGAGTTAATTTTTTCAAAATAATCAGTATTCTGACTATAAGATACATCTTGCACATGCATTACAGAGTTATATTGATTATTCGATGGAGACAAGCCAAAACTATTTTCTCTTTTGATAGACGAACTTACCGGAGATGCAGGCCACGGCATAAAACTATCAATCTTATCTAACGTAGTATATTTAGGCTCAAAGCTATCTGGCTCATAATAAGGCACTAAAGTTTTAGCAAAGCCTTGTTGTTCAAAATTATTAAAGGCGAAGCTATCTTCGTTTACAGAAAAGTTATGCAATTCCATCTCTTCAGAAGAAAGTGTATGCGTAGGGCTATCTTTCCTTGCTATTTTTGCTTCAGGCTCCTCGTCAGGATCAAACGATAGGCGTCTTTTTGCCTTAGGAGGGGCAACCTCATTAGAAATATCGTCTTCAATATTTACTTTTTTCAGCTTAGCAAACTTAGCACCAAAACTATTGCTAAGTTTTGTATCCCGAGCAAAATTAATTTTTGCCTGCTCAAGCATAGGAGTTGTAATAATTGACTTTCTTACAGCAGGAGTCTCAGGAACTATTACATTCCCGCCTCTTTGCTTAACCCTTTCGCTCCATATAATTCTTTCGCCACCTTCCTTTTGTACAGAAGGCTCTTGCCAATCCTTTAAATATGATTTTATGGCTTCGTTTCTTTTTTTCCAAGAAGCCCTGGCTATAGTAGTTGGCACTTCTGTTTTCTCTATAGATTCATTAATTATGCGACTAGTAGTTCGCTTATCTAGTTGTATGCCTGATATCACAGGTAAAACTTCTCTATTATCCTGATTCTCTATCAACCAAGTTCTTATCTCAGTTTTCGCTAAGCTTAATTCTTCGCTATTTGAAAAACCAAATAATTCTTTTCTCTTACTCATTATGATCTCCTTGTTATTTAAGGACTTTTATACAGACATATAAAACAATTGCAACACTAACATATGTATATTGTTACACCAAAGGTTTTTATTAATAATAATTTTTAAACCTCATGTTGAAGCAATTAAGTAGAAACATTGCTTGCCCTCACAATAAGGCTCAATTATAAACAGTGGCATTATGACTAATCTCGCCACCATCGAAATAGAAGAAAAGCAGCCGGAAACCGCTATCACCCCAATGATGCAGCAATACTTAAACGTTAAAGCTGAACATAAGGATTGCCTGCTGTTTTACCGTATGGGCGATTTTTATGAGATGTTTTTCGATGATGCTATAATCGCTGCGCAAACACTGGATATCGCCCTTACCAAACGCGGCAAGTACAATGGTGAGGATATCGCAATGTGTGGTGTTCCTTTTCATGCCTGTGATGCTTACTTACACAAGCTAATCAATTCCGGTTATAAAGTTGCCATCTGCGAACAAATGGAAAGTCCGGAAGAAGCTAAAAAGCGCGGGTACAAAGCGGTAGTCCGGCGCGAAGTGGTAAGGATTATCACCCCCGGAACACTCATTGAAGACGCGCTACTTGACGCCCGTGAATGTAATTATCTAGCAGCACTTTCTGATATCGGTGGGAAAATGGCGCTGGCATGGATTGATATTTCAACAGGTGATTTCCGCGTTTGCCCTAGCACACGTGAAGTGCTTGGCTCTGACCTGGCAAGGCTTGCCGCAAAAGAACTATTGCTAGCCGACCAGCTTTTTGTCGATAGCGAGTTATCGCCAATCCTCCGCGAATACCGCTCTACCCTTTCGCCGCAAGTAGCCAGCATGTTTGATGTAAACAAAACCGAAAATAAACTGTTTAGCTTTTATGGCGTAAAATCACTCGATGGTTTTGGCAAATTTTCTAAAGCGGAAATTTCCGCCTGTGGTTCATTGATAGAATATGTAGAGCTTACGCAAAAAGGAGTGTTGCCGCGCCTCAATCCACCAAAGCAATTTTCGGCAAAAAATTTCATGTCGATTGACGCCTCCACCCGTCGTAACTTAGAGATAGTTACAACGCTTGCGGGTGAGAAAAAAGGCGGTTTGCTGAGCACTATCGACCGAACAATAACCGCAGCAGGTTCGCGCTTGCAATGGGAAAATATTACCACTCCACTTGCCAATGCTGAAGCTATTAATCGCAAATTAGACGGCGTGCAGTTCTTTTACGATAACTCAATCCGCAGTGACCTGCGCGAAATACTGCAACGCATACCTGATATAGAACGTGCATTATCGCGCATTTGCCTGGGTAAAGGTAGCCCACGCGATTTAACCGCTATCCGTGATGGGCTAGCGGAAGCAACTATTATTGCCGAATTGATAGAATTTTCAGGGCTGGAACTACCGCTGGTTATCCGTGAGTATATGCGCGACTTTGGTTCGCATGACAAGCTCATCAATAAACTACGCGAAGCTTTGAATCAGGAAGTTGGGGTGCTGGCACGCGATGGTGGATTTGTAGCAACTGGCTATCACCCAAAGCTTGATGAGCTGAGAGAGCTTAGCAACAATGGCCGCGACAAAGTCACCGCTTTACGAGATTCATACCGTGAAGAAACCGGAGTAAGCACCTTAAAAATAACGCAAAATAATGTACTCGGATATTTTGTAGAAGTAACACCAAGCCATAGCAACAAGGTGACAGATGCAAAATTCTTTCACCGCCAGACCTTAAGCACTGCGGTGCGCTACACCACTGAAGAATTACGCAGGCTTGAAAGCGATATAATAAATGCCAAAGATCACGCGCTAAAACTTGAAATGATGATTTTCGAGGATTTGGCTTCCGAAATAAAACAAAATGCCAACGCTATAGCACTTGCCGCCCATAGTATTGCGGGGCTTGATGTGCTGGCGGCACTCGGCGAGCTTGCCATAGAAAAAAACTATACCCGTCCTTATGTTGATGACAGCCTGGAGTTTAAGATTATCGGCGGCAGGCATCCGGTTGTAGAAAGCCATATGGAAGGCAATTTTGTCGGCAATCACTGCGACCTATCCGATGCCCAGCGCCTATGGCTGATGACTGGCCCAAACATGGCGGGTAAAAGTACATTCCTGCGCCAAAACGCACTGATTGCACTCATGGCACAGATGGGCTCGTTCGTTCCAGCGATGGAGGCGCATATTGGTTGTGTCGATAGGTTATTTAGCCGCGTGGGGGCATCGGATGATTTGGCGCGTGGCCGCTCAACTTTCATGGTTGAGATGGTGGAAACCGCCAGCATTATCAACCAATCAACCCAGCGTTCGCTCGTTATTCTTGATGAAATCGGGCGCGGAACCGCCACTTATGATGGGCTTTCGATTGCATGGTCAGTAGTCGAACATTTACACAACAAAAGCAAATGTCGCGCATTATTTGCCACACACTATCATGAACTAACCTCACTTACCGATAAATTACAATCACTTACCTGCTACACTATGAAAGTAAAAGAATGGGAAGGCACTGTGGTATTCCTGCATGAGGTAGTCCAAGGCGCAGCCGATAGGTCATACGGTATCCATGTGGCAAAAATGGCTGGACTTCCCGCCCCGGTTATCCGCCGCGCAGAACAAATACTAAAGCAATTACAGGAATCCAAAACCGGCAGCATCACCATAAAAATGGTTGATGACCTGCCACTCTTTGCCGCCAGCAAACCGCCCGAGCCTTCTGAAGTAGAAGAAATCCTGGCCGATACCAATATAGATGAGCTTTCGCCCAGGGATGCACTGGATTTGCTTTATAGGTTGAAGGGGAAGATATGAATACTGAAACTACACAAGCACTTGCAAAGGCAATTTCTACAATGCAAATCCAACGAATCCCTAAATGGGTTAAGGCCTCTTCTCTTTTCGTTATAGAAGATGATATATCTATTGAAATAGAAATACAAAAACTTGGCCAATGCGAAGTATTAATTCTTGATATGGAGTCTAAGATAGAGGAAGCAATTTTGTCCCATACTTCTGGTCATACTGGCCTCCATAAACATCAAATAGAAAACATTTATTTAGATGCACAGATTAATGGTTTTTCACAATATTGGATATATGGCTTATATGAGACACTACGGACGTTTAAGGAAAGTCTTTGCAAAAAATCCGGTGTCAGCAAACAAACATTCCCTGAAGGCGAATTTGAATGTTTAAATAATTTATTTTTTGATCTTGAAGTATTGCGCACTCCACTTGCAAAACATGACATAGCACATTCAGGCAAATACTATGGAAAGACTGTCAAACATAATGCTATAGAAGTTACCAACCCTAATGATGGCACAATTGGCTGGCAAGTTTATTGTCCAGAGCGCAAAGATAATATAGTATTAACAAGAAGACAGATTGCTGATAGATTCTTAGAAAGAGCAGAACGCATAAAAGAAAAGAGAACATAATGACCACATCAGAACTTCTAGCATTTGCGAATAACCTTGTGGATAACTCTAGTGATATTATTCGTAAGCACTTCAGAAACATAGATAATATCACCTCCAAAGGTGACCTTACCCCTGTGACTATCGCCGATCAGGAAACGGAAAAAGCTATTCGCACACTTATCCAGGCAAAATACCCGGATCACGGCATCCAGGGCGAGGAATTTGGTATAGAAAATGAAAAAGCTGAGTACCGCTGGATTATTGACCCGATTGACGGCACGACTTCATTTATGATTGGCCGCCCGACATTTGGCACATTGCTCGCATTAATGCAAAACAATGAAGCAGTCCTCGGAGTGATCGACCAGCCAATTTCAGGTGAGCGTTGGCTGGCATATAAAGGCAATGGCGCTACCTTCAATGGCAACAAAATCAGCACAAGAAAATGCGCATCATTATCAGATGCAGTTTTATGCACTACCGGGCCTAATTACTTCTCAGCGCAGAAGTTAAAATTATTTAATCAAGTAGCTGAAAAAGCACGCTTTAATGTTTATGGCGGAGATTGCTATAGTTACGGCTTGCTTGCTGCTGGACATGTTGACATTGTGGTAGAATCAGGACTAAAACAGCATGATTTCTTCCCACTAAAAACCATCATTGAAGAAGCTGGTGGAATCATCACTGATTGGCAGGGAAAGCCACTGGATATTAATTCAAATGGCGATATAGTGGCAAGCGGGGATAAGAGGGTGCATGGGGAAGTGATTAAAATTTTGAATGGTTGAACTTAATCTAGACCAACCATATTTTTGTTGACATTGTACACTCATTAGGCATACAATAATACAAATGTATAATTATATATTTAGCGAAGAAAAGAATATAAAATTAAAGGCCGAGCGAGGTCTCTGTTTTGATATGATTATACAAGCCATTAATGATGGAAAGTTAATAAGAACATTAAAAAATAAACAGCAATATGAAAATCAAATGTTGTTTATAATTGAAATTAATTCTTACGCTTATGTTGTACCATTTATTCTAAACAAAGAAAAAAAAGAAATCGTTCTAAAAACAATTTTTCCAAGTAGAAAAATGACTAAATTATATCTGGAGAATAGAAATGAGCATTGATAAAGACGAAAAAGCGATTGAAAATGCTATTGAAGCAGGTGAATTTATCGAAACGGATGAATTTAATACAATAGCATTAGAAGCGGCAGAGAACTATTTGAAAAAAAGTGAACGCATAAATATACGCCTATCACCGCATGATTTGCATTATATAAAAGCGATTGCATCAGAAGAAGGAATACCTTACCAAACTCTGGTTAGTAGTGTTTTGCATAAATATATAAAGAGCAAGTTTAATCAGGATTCTAAGTTTTAATAACCCAAACAAGCAATGACCAAAAAACTACACATCATCGGCGGTGGCCTTGCTGGCTCTGAGGCGGCATGGCAAGCAGCCAGTAGAGGCATTCAAGTTATTCTGCATGAAATGCGGACGAAAGACCGCAAAACTGAAGCACATAAAACAGATGGGCTGGCTGAATTGGTTTGCTCAAACTCCTTCCGCTCAGATGATCACACTAACAGTGCAATTGGCTTATTACATGAAGAGATGCGTCGTTCGGGCTCACTTATTATGAAATGTGCGGATGAGCATAAAGTCCCAGCTGGTGGGGCGCTGGCTGTTGATCGCGAAGGATTTTCAGAGGCAGTTGGCGCAGCTATTGCCAATCATAAAAATATTGAGATCATCCGCGAAGAGATTGAAGCAATTCCAGCAGAAGATGCAGGACTGGTAATTGTGGCAACAGGCCCCCTCACTTCAGAAAAATTAAGTGCAAGCATCCTTGCAGCTGTCGGGCAGGAATATCTGGCGTTTTTTGATGCGATTGCACCGATTGTTTATAAAGATTCAATTGATATGAGCAAAGCGTGGTTCCAATCGCGTTACGATAAAGGCACAGGCAAGGATTATATCAACTGCCCAATGACGAAAGATCAGTATTACGAATTTGTTAATGCACTTATTGCAGGTGATAAAACCGATTTTAAGGAATGGGAAAAAAATACGCCTTATTTTGATGGCTGCTTGCCAATTGAAGTTATGGCCGAACGCGGAGTTGAGACATTGCGTTTTGGCCCGATGAAACCAGTGGGGCTTACCAACCCTCATAATCCTGAAAAGCCTTATGCAGTGGTGCAACTCCGTCAGGATAATAAACTTGGCACTTTATATAATATTGTCGGATTCCAGACTAAGCTGAAATATGGCAATCAAACCGATATATTAAAAGCCATTCCAGGTTTAGAAAATGCTGAATTTGCAAGGCTTGGTGGGTTGCACCGAAATACCTTTATCAACAGCCCTGAAGTTTTGGACGATACACTACGCCTTAAAACCATGCCGCATGTGCGCTTTGCCGGGCAAATTACCGGCGTAGAAGGTTATGTGGAAAGCGCCGCATGTGGCCTAATGGCTGGCAGATTTGCGGCCAGTGAAATAAAGGGGGAAGCAATAACTCCTCCGCCTGCTGTTACTGCCCTTGGTGCGTTAATCTCCCATGTTACGGGAGGCGCTATGAGTGACACCTTCCAACCAATGAATGTCAATTTTGGATTGCTTCCTCCGCTTGAAACACGCACGCGCAGGACTGACAGGAAACAGGCATATTGTGAAAGGGCATTGGCAGAGATTGGTAAGTGGGCGGGCTTAAGTTAAGCTCAGTTTGATGTTTTATATATTGTATTTAGGAGTTGCCACAAGTGGCTCCCTCTCCCGCTGCAACTTGGATTACATCACAATCTAAATCTTACAGAAAACCTTTGCCTTCAATATCTTAAACTGCAATTTTAGAGCTGGAACTTCAATGTCAGAATTAAAAATATCGTAATTATTTTTGCAAATAAGCGCGATAAAACTATCAACTATTGCCAGTGGCAGAAAGATATTAATTGCTGATTTTGGTGCATTTTTAAGCAATAAGCGCGTATGCTTCATATTAGATTTTACTTTGTCACACAGCAATTGGGTAATGGGATATGTCTTCTCCAGGTTCTTGCCTTCAATAATCTCAAGATCAGTAATATTTGCATTTTGCATCAAACTGGCCGGAAACATAACCTTCCCGTGATGGGCGTTAAATTTCATCGCACGCATAATGCCAGTCAGCGCATAAGCAATTCCAGCGTGGTAAGACGCCTCTACCGCACTCTTATCATAAATTTCAGCAGCAGTTAACAGCAACTCAAACAACCCAGAGGATGTAGCTATTGTATAATTTTCAAGGCTCTCAATATTTTCAGGAACCGAAAACTCAATATCCGCCTCACGTGCATCGATCAGGTTATCAAATAATTCTTTGGAAATATCTACTTGGGAAATTAGCTTATATAATGCACGAACTATCTCGTGGTTATGCTTTACCGGAACGCCCTTATAAATTTCTTCAATTGCATCGCGCCACCATTGCAAACGTATGTGGCCAACCATAGGCTCGCTTACTACTTCTTTAATTCTGGCAATTTCGTTATTGAACGCATAGATAGCAAAGAAGCGTTCCTGTAAATTTTCAGGAGCAAGCAAACAGCATAAATAGCGGTAATAGTCGTATTTTTTTACTTCCAGGGCGCAGAATGATAGGGTCATTTATCAAACACTTTATATGACATACCACCGAGTATCGCAGTTATGCTAATACCATTTTCACCGAGTGGTAATAATATCTGGCGATATTTAATTAATTTCTTATCCTGGGTTTTAAACTCCCCCTCATCAAAAACAGGACGTTTTATTGCCAGCACTTTTTCATACTCTTCCGCCAGATGGCCAGCCTCAGGGGATGCCATGTTCTCGACCGTCAAACCCGTTAAATCCTGACCATAAGCAGTGATTATTTTAGGACCAATATACTTATATTTATAATCTTCTTTACGAGACAAATTGTTAGCTTCTACAATGAAGCAATTATCCCATATTTTCTCTATTGCCTTTGGCTGAACTTCTTTTTCAGGTGGAAAACTTCTATTTTCGCGTAAGAAATCCCAGTAATTTTTTAATATCTCAGTAACGCGCTTATCTGAGCCTTTACTTCCTCCCAATGAGAGCAATGGAATTACCATTTTATTACCTATAAAGATTTATGCTTATTGCATTTTAACATATTGTGGTTGAAAGTACACATCTCTAATAGTATAGAAATAGAGTTCATGATTACGACAAAACGTCAGTTTTTAAAAGGAATTTCTGCTTTTGTTTTAACGCTGCCTCTTACAGCTAAAGCATTTGCTGCTAAAGACATTTTTAATTTAACAACTAATAAAGGAAAACAAATGCCATTTACATTACCAGATTTACCTTATGCCGATAATGCATTAGAGCCACATATGAGTGCAAACACTTTCAGTTTCCATCATAAAAAACACCATCAGGCATATGTTACAAACCTAAACAAGCTGATTGAAGGAACTGACTTTGCCAGTAAAAGTTTAGAAGAAATAATAATGAAATCTGATGGCGGAATTTTTAATAACGCTGCGCAAGTTTGGAACCACACATTTTTCTGGAGCTCAATGAAGCCAAACGGTGGCGGCAAGCCATCTGGCAAACTGGCAGCAAAAATTGATGAAGATTTTGGCAGCTTTGATAAATTTAAAGAAGAATTTGCAAACGCTGGCGCTACTCAATTTGGTAGTGGCTGGGCGTGGTTAGTGTTAGAAAATGGCAAATTAAAAGTTACCAAAACTGCCAATGCCGATACGCCAATGAAGCACGGACAAAAAGCATTACTTACAATTGATGTGTGGGAACATGCTTATTACCTTGATTACCAAAACAGAAGACCAGATTTCATCCAGGTTTTCCTGAGTAACCTGGCGAATTGGGAATTTGCGGAAAGCAATTACACGAAGGCGTAATTAGAATTAAGAAACTAGAATCAAGAATTTAGATAATTTTCTAGATTCTTGATTCTAAATTCTTCTATAACTCCCATGGGTTTAGTATTTCCAAACCTGGAATATTTACAAAGTCGTTCTCATTACGGGTTACTAAAGTAAGGTTATGGACGATTGAAGTAGCGGCTATAAGACCGTCAATTGCAGGTAAAGAACGGTTTATCGCCGCTAAATACCCCCATTTTTCTGCAACTTCCGCATCAATAGCAACTACACGCGAATTAAACCAGCTATACATTTGGGTCTCTAGCCAGTTCAATAACTTAATCCGTCGCTTACCTTCAGAAAGCATTTCAATTCCTTTGCGAATTTCACCAAAAGTTAACACTGAGATATAGAACCGTTCCTGCGGAATACTTTCCAGCCAATTAATAACATGCTCATTTGGTTTGTCTTTAATTGTTTCAGACAAGACATTAGTATCAAGCATATATTTCATAAATCAGTATCTCTTGATAATGATTTATCGCGCTTAAAATCAATATCTATACCGCATAATGGAGAGCTTTGCATCATTTTGACTAACGATTTTTTAGGAGAAGTTAGCAAGTCGTAGCGTTCTTTTGAAATAAGAACAGCCTCTTCTTTTCCATGTACAGTTATTACTTGAGGACCATCTTTTGCCAGACGCATAACCTCACTAAATTTTGCTTTAGCATCCTGCAATTGCCAATGTAACATTGCCCCTCCAATATACAACCAGTCAGACTAGTTTACCATAGTGATATTGTTTTGTCAATTAGTAAAACCTAAATTTCTAGTTCTTGCTTATGATGCCGATGTTTATACTAAGGCCTATCCGCTAGCGTCATGCTGAATTTATTTCAGCATCCAGGCTTCAAAATATTGGAACTATCCATTTTACTGTTAGTCTTAAAATTTAAGAGCAATGACTTGTTAAAACAACCTCTTTGTTACTTAATAAATCCTTATACAGCAATCAACGCCGCAGCAACTAATCTTCCCTCAGCCATAAGTACATTATAAGTGCGGCAGGCAGCACCAGTTGTCATAACCTCAACCCCAATGTTACGGTTGACAAAATAATTCCTTATTTCCAGCGGCAACGGCTGATGTATCTCTCCACAACCAATTAACATAATTTCTATATCAATGTTATTTATGATTATTTCGACAGATGCTACTGAAATTTCAGCAAAATCAGCAACCTCCCATTTTTGCACATCATCAGGCAGCAATATTACACTTCCCTGATATTGTACATCATTGATATTAAAAGCCATGTCGCCATAGCCTTTTAGTATGTTTTTTCCACGTGGTATTGCTGGTGTGATGTCCATGATAACTCTGTGGAATCAAGAACCGGAATCTGGAATCACGCAAACTAGATTCCAGACTCTTGATTCCAGATTCAACTTAAATAGGTATATTCTTTGGTTTAAATTTCTTCAGCCACACAACAACCATTAACCTGGTTAAAAGCACTGCTGAGAATAGCGATGTTATAATACCTGCCGCTAGTGTAACTGCAAAACCTTTTACAGCACCTGCGCCAAAAATATACAGGAATACCGCCGCGGAAAGTGTGGTTATGTGCGAGTCAAAAATTGTGCGGAAGGCTTGCTGGAAGCCGTGGTC
This sequence comes from Rickettsiaceae bacterium, assembly GCA_021323415.1. GTDB lineage: Bacteria > Pseudomonadota > Alphaproteobacteria > Rickettsiales > UBA6187 > JAJONM01. The sequence continues at coordinate 8,815 of JAJONM010000020.1, read as the reverse complement.
GATTGCAGCATATGCAGAACGGCCAAGCTTTATCTCTTCGCGCAAACGTTCAAAAATAAGTACGTTAGCATCAACTGACATACCCATCGTCAGCACTAATCCAGCAATACCAGGCAGTGTTAATGTTGCTCCAAAAATACCCATTATAGCAACTACCATAAACATATTTATTATAAGTGCGATATTGGCAAACATTCCAAACAAGCCATAAAATAGGAACATAAATCCAGTTACAAATATCATTCCATAAATTATAGCTTTCTTGCCTGATTCAATCGAATCCGCCCCAAGGCTTGGCCCTACACTGCGTTCTTCTACTATATCAAGCGGCGCAGGCAGCGCACCTGCGCGTAGCAGCAAAGCTAAATCATTGGCAGATTTCGTAGTAAAATTACCGGAAATTTCTGCCGTGCCACCTAAAATTACAGAGCGGATTACCGGCGCAGTCAGCACTTTATTGTCAAGCACTATTGCGAAAGGTTTTCCAACATTTTCCTTAGTAATATCCGCAAATTTCTTTGCACCAACATTGTTAAATTTTATATTTACAACTGGCTGCGAATTAGTGCTAATCGCAGCATTAGCACCAGCCAGCAAATCTCCGCTTAGCATAACTTTAGTTTTGATTGCATAGGCACTGCCGTCTTCTGACATAACTCTTGCAGTTCCTGGTGGAACCGGAGTTTTTGAAGTATCAGGATATGGGAAACTTTCATCTAATAAATGGAATGTTAATTTTGCAGTTTTTCCAAGTAATTGTTTTAAATACTCAGGATCCTCTAACCCAGGAACCTGTAGCAATATACGGTTATCGCCCTGCTTTTGTATATCCGGCTCACGTGTACCAGTCTCATCAACCCTGCGGCGAACAATCTCTATTGATTGATCCATAATATTTCTATGCATGGTTTTGAGTGCCATATCATCATAAGCAACTTCAATATTGGCACCATTTACTTTGATATTAAGTTCAGAAGAAATTTTCTTTATAATATCCTTCACATCACTTGCAATAGAAGGATCAGTCAGGGTAAATGTAATTTTGTCGTTAGCCAGATTGATTCCGCCAGCATAACCAATTCTCTGGCCATTAACCTTCTTATCGCGGAATGCGTTACGTATATCACCGCGCAGGTTATCCAACTGCTCGTTAATATAAGCTTTAAAATTTACTTCGAGAAGCAAATACGAACCTCCGCGCAGGTCAAGACCTAAGTTTATCTTGCTATCAGGCAGATACGGCATCGTATCCTTTTCTTTGCCAAATAAGGTAGGCAAGCTAAAATAAACCGCTAGTAGACATACGGCCAATACAATTGTTACTTTTAGTCCAGAAAAATTTAGCATTTAATCCCTTTGTTTTTTCTTGGCAGAATTTTTTTTCGCCGGAGTTTTTACTTCTTCTTTTTTATTTAGAACATCAGTTACAGCAGAACGGTTAACCCTTATTACTACATCATTTGCTATTTCTACATGCAGGATTTTATCTTCTTCTGCTTTTACAACTTTACCTAGAATACCACCTGCTGTTATCACCTCATCGCCTTTTTTCAAAGCTTCCACTAGCGCACCATGGGCTTTTAATTTTTGTTGCTGTGGACGAATTAACAGGAAATAAAAAACTACAAAAATCAAAAGTAGTGGAAGTAAATTCGCAACAAGGCCTGGCTCGCCAGCCGCTGGAGCAGATTGGGCAAATGCATCAGATATAAATAGCATAGTAATCCTCAAATTATTATTTCAAGTGTAAGGGTATATATGGATATTAAAGCAAGTGCAAGTTTAGAATCAGGAACATTAGAATCTAGAAGCATAACTTTCTTGATTCTAGATTCTTGATTCTTATTGCTGATAAAAGCAACATCTGCTAGTTTACTACTTCCAAAAATATAATAAAGTTATTATGAAATCAAAAATCGTAGAACAATTAGAAAAAAAAAGAAAAAACGCCCGCTTAGGCGGTGGGCAGAAACGCCTTGATTCTCAACATGATAGCGGAAAGTTATCTGCCAGAGAACGCTTAGAGGTATTATTAGATCCTGATTCATTCGAAGAATATGGCATGTTTGTCGAACACCGCTGTAATGATTTCGGTCTCAATAAAAATAAAGTGCCTGGTGATGGTGTAATTACTGGCAGCGGCACTATAAATGGCCGTTTAGTATTTGTTTATTCACAGGATTTCACAGTACTCGGCGGATCGCTTGGTGAAGCCCATGCTGAAAAAATCTGCCGCATCCAGGATATGGCAATGAAAGTTGGCGCCCCTGTTATTGGTATTAATGATTCCGGCGGCGCAAGAATTCAGGAGGGCGTTAATTCCCTCGGTGGCTATGGCGAAATATTCCAGCGCAATGTTAATGCATCCGGAGTTGTTCCGCAAATATCTTTGATTATGGGGCCTTGCGCCGGTGGTGCGGTTTACTCCCCTGCCCTTACTGACTTTATATTTATGGTGCGCAACACATCTTATATGTTTGTTACCGGGCCTGAAGTAGTAAAGACTGTTACGCATGAAGTAGTGACTCGTGAAGAACTAGGCGGTGCAGATACTCACACACTAAAAACTGGTGTGTCTGACCTTTCGTTTAACAATGATATTGAAGCATTATTACAGGCCAGAAGGTTGATTAACTTCCTGCCACTTTCTAACCGTGAGTCAGTGCCGCAGCGTGCTACACATGATTATGCCGACAGGCTGGATTTATCGCTCAACACACTTGTGCCAGAAAATCCTAATAAACCATATAATATGCGTGAATTAATTGACCGCGTAGTTGATGAATCTGACTTTTTTGAAATACAACCTGATTACGCCAAAAATATTATTGTAGGTTTTGGACGCATGGAAGGCCGTACCGTTGGTTTTGTTGCCAACCAGCCTATGCATCTGGCTGGTTGCCTAGATATCGCCGCGTCACGCAAAGCTGCACGTTTCATCCGTTTTTGTGATGCATTCAATATTCCACTCGTTACATTTGTTGACGTTCCTGGTTTCTTACCGGGTGTTTCGCAAGAACATGATGGTATCATAAAACACGGTGCAAAATTGCTTTATGCTTATGCCGAAGCAACTGTTCCAAAAATTACAGTTATCACGCGTAAGGCCTATGGCGGAGCTTATATAGTAATGAACTCCAAGCATTTAGGTGGTGACATAAATTACGCATGGGCAAACGCTGAAATTGCAGTAATGGGACCAAAAGGAGCGGCACAAATATTATTCCGCGAATTCGCTAATGACCCAGAAAAAATGCAAAAAATGACTAATGAATATGTCGATAAATTCGCCTCACCTTTTGCTGCTGCATCACGTGGTTTTGTTGATGAAGTTATCAGGCCGCAAAACACCAGGTGGAGAATTTGCCGGGCATTGACATTACTGAAAAATAAGAAAGAAGAAAAACCGTGGAGAAAACACGATAACTTGCCGCTTTAAAAGAGTATGCAAAAGAAAACAGGAAAAGTTTAACAGATGCAGAAATGCGACTTTGGTATTTTTTAAGTAATAAGAGATTACTTGGTTATAAGTTTAGAAGGCAACATATAATAGGTGAATATATTGTAGATTTTTATTGTAACGAAGCCAAGGTAGTAATTGAACTAGACGGCGAACAACATGTGTTTAATAAAAATTACGATGAAAAACGTACAAATTATCTAGAATTTTTTTAGATTAAAGGGATATAATGTTTAAAAAACTATTAATAGCCAATCGTGGTGAAATTGCCTGCCGTATTATTAAAACGGCACGTAAAATGGGAATAAAAACAGTCGCGGTTTATTCAGAAGCAGATACTAACTCCGTCCATGCAAGCATGGCTGATGAAGCTGTATTTATTGGCCCATCGCCGGCAACACAAAGTTATCTAAACATCGAAAGGATTATGGAGGCAATTGTTACCAGTGGCGCTGATGCAGTGCATCCGGGTTACGGTTTCCTATCAGAAAACCGCAAATTTGCCAAAGAAGTTGAGAAAGAAGGAATAATATTTGTCGGCCCTTCTGCTGATTCGATAAAGATGATGGGCGATAAAATTGAAGCTAAAAAGCTGGCCATCGCGGCTGGAGTAAACACCATCCCGGGTTATATGGGGATTATAAAAGATGAAGATGATGCAGTAAAAATTGCAACTAAAATTGGCTTTCCGGTGATGGTTAAAGCGGCGGCTGGTGGCGGCGGAAAAGGAATGCGTATTGTGCGCTCTAAGAGCGAGGTAAAATCCGCATATCGCTCAGCTAGTAATGAAGCACGCAATAGCTTTAGCGACGACAGAATTTTTATCGAGAAATTTATCGAACAGCCACGACATATTGAAATCCAGGTTTTGGCAGATAAACATGGAAATATTGTGTGCCTTGGCGAGCGTGAATGCTCCATCCAGCGCCATAACCAAAAAGTAATTGAAGAAGCGCCAAGTTCGTTTATTGATGAAAAAACCCGTCAGGCTATGTATAAGCAATGTGCATCTCTTGCCAAAAAAGTAAAATATTATTCTGCTGGTACAGTTGAATTTATTGCAGATTCTAAAAAGAATTTTTACTTCCTCGAGATGAACACAAGGCTACAAGTTGAGCATCCGGTTACTGAATATGTCACCGGCCTTGACTTAGTTGAACAAATGCTACGCGTTGCCAACAATGAAAAACTAGAATTTAAACAAAAAGATATAAAACTAACTGGCTGGGCAATGGAATCACGTATATACGCTGAAGATCCAGGCCGCGGCTTCCTACCTTCAAGCGGTCGTATTTCTGAATATAAAGAACCTGAAAGCAATACTAATATCCGTGTGGATAGCGGCGTATACGAAGGTGGCCAGGTCAGCATGTTCTATGATGCGATGGTTGCAAAGTTAATCACTTACGGAAAAAACCGTAAGCAAGCTATTGAAAACATGCAATCTGCACTTGGCCAATACGTGATTAAAGGCATCTCCCATAATATCAGCTTTCTTGAGGCTGTTATGGCACATCCAAATTTTGCATCAGGTGATATTAATACTAACTTCATTGCTGAAAATTATCCTGATGGCTTCTTCGGTGCGGAACTTACTTCTGAAACAACAAAGACCTTCTTATGTGTTGCTGTGCATATTTATCTGGAAGATGTAAAACGTGCCGTAACTATCAGCGGCCAAATGCCTGGCAGACAAAGGCATGTGGGCAACCGCTGGATAGTAAATATCGCGGGCGAAAGTTATTCCGTTTATGTGAAAGCCGATGAAAATGGTTATGAATTAAAGCATGGTTCAAGTTCTATGAAAGTCCGTAGTGCGTGGGTACTGGGCAAAGGGTTATTCCACGGAACAGTTGATGGCAGGACAGTTAACGTACAGATAGATCATCTTCCAAGCGGTTATCATTTAACCCATGCAGGATCAAGGGTGCGTGCAACTGTGCGTAGCCCACGCGTTGCCGAATTGGATAAGTTTATGCCAGAGCCAAAAGACATCAAAGATTCGTCTAAAGTTGAAGCGCCAATTTCCGGCGTTATAGTTGATGTGAAAGTAACAGAGGGCCAGGAAATTAAGAAAGGTCAGGAGTTATTCATATTAGAAGCCATGAAGATGGAAAATATAATCTGCGCCGAAAAAGATGCTATTGTAAATAAAGTGTTTATGGCTAAAGGTGAAAATGCTACTTATGGTCAGGTAGTGCTCGAATTTGCAAATGAGCAATAGTTGTGGTATTTGTTAGCTCCCCCTAAAGGGGGAGTCATCCTAACTACTAAGGTATAAACCATGCCAATGGAAGAAAGTTTTTATAAGAAAACAGGCGGTGATGGCGGTGGCGAAACCATTGCAGTACGTATTATTATCGAAGGCCGTGTGCAAAAAGTTGGCTTGCGCCACTGGATAAAACAAAAGGCGGTTTCCCTTCGCGTATATGGCTGGGTGCGTAACCGTGTCAATTTAACAGTGGAAGCCTTTTTTGTCGGCAACGAAGAAGATGTAAACGAAATCATAAAATTGTGTTACCAAGGCCCTTCTTTCGCCCATGTAAAACGCATAAGAGAGTTTCCTCAAACAAATATCGAAAATGTTCCGAATGAGTTTGTTATACTGCCGACGATATAGTGCAAGTAGTTAGTGTTAGTGCAAGTTTACCTGAGCTTTGGATAACCAGCAATTCCAGAAACTACGTACAAAGTTATTATTAAAGAGTTCCGTAGCACTTGCACTTGCACTTGCACTTGCACTTGCACTTGCACTTGCACTTGCACTTGCACTTGCACTTGCACTTTCAGTCTTTACCAATAGCAATAAAAGTATTATATATAAAGGGTATAAACTAAGTTCAGGTAGTACTTCGTGAATATTTCATTTAGGAAATCTCTTGTAATTGGATGTGTGTTTTTCATGTCCTGTCTATCACAGATGCCAGCCATGGCGGCTGACCTTGCCGCAACCCAAAACCCATTTCAGGTAACAGTAAAAAATGGCGATACCCTATACAGCCTTGCAAGGCAATATGGGGTAGAATTAAAAGACCTGGCCAATTTAAACAAATTAAAAGAACCATATACAATATCTAATAACCAAATTATCAGGCTGCCAAAAGCTGCTTTTCATATAGTTAAGGATAAGGATACTATTTATGCTATTTCTAAAAGCTATGGTGTAAGTGTTAGCGCCATTGCTACTGCCAACCATTTGCAGGAACCTTACAAAATCCATTCCGGGATGAAGTTATGGTTCACTCCGCCAGCTTCTAATGTAGCTGAATCCACAAGCACAAATAAAGATGGCGTGATACCAATTGCAAAGCCAGCATCCCTTGCAGTTACCAGTAAAGATTTAGGAAATCTAAGCAATAAGAAAGTAGAACCACTGGCTTTAAGTGACGAGGAACAAGAAGAGATATTCTTTGGTAATTATAACGATGTTGTTCCAGAAAAACCAGAGACTAAAACTGCGGTCAAAGCCCCTGCCCCATCTTCTGAGGAAAAAGACGCTTTTGAACAAATGATCTTTGCTGCAACTGAATTGACAGAAGAAAAACCTGTTACACCAGTTTTGCGGCCTGCTGTTGAACAACAGCCTGCTGTAAAAATAGCCAAAGCCCAGCCACAGCATAACTTCCTCTGGCCAGCTAAAGGCAAAATAGTTTCGCGTTTTGGCCCGAAAGATGGCGGCTTATATAACGATGGGATTAACATAGCGGCAAAAGAAGGTGCGGCCATTAAATCAGCAGAAAAAGGCGAAGTAGTATATTCAGGCAATGAGTTACGTGGGTACGGTAACCTCTTGTTAATTAAGCATGATAACGGCTTCGTCACCGCTTACGCCCATGCACAAAAGCTATTGGCCAAGAAAGGTGATATGGTAGACAAAGGCCAGATTATCGCTTATGTCGGCAACACTGGCCATGTCTCACAACCGCAATTACATTTTAGTATCAGGAAAGGCCGCAAGGCGATAGACCCTGAAAAGTATTTGCCGAAAGGTGCTAAAGCGTAAATACATTATTACTACCTTACAAAAGGGCTACTGTTTCCTTTTAAATTTGAAAACGCCGCCGGAACATGACTTTCAGATGGCGTAGAAAATTGCGATGTGAAAGGCGGCGGTACTTGCACTGGCTGAGATGGCTGATAAACCGGATAATTAGTAACCGCAGTATATAATGACGGTGGGGTCTCGACATAGTGCTGCACAGGCGGTGGTACATGTACTGGCTGATACGGCTGATAAATCGGATTAACAACCGCAGGATCTGGTGTCGGCGGAAACTCCCCACATTGCTGAACAGGCGGGGGCGCTGGGACAACACTCGGTACAGGCGGAACTACAACTGTTTGAATATTTGGCTCTGCCTGTCTATCCCTTTCATAATTGCGGCGACGGCGCCTGTCAGCCTTGCTTTCGCAAGCTTCAGAGGCAAATACACAGGCACTAATAGCAGACCACACAGCAATAGCACCGCCAATAATAACAGCAGCAGGCGCCAATGGGCCAAGAAATACGGCACCCAACACCACAAAGGCAACAGCGCCCAAAGATAAACAACCAAAACCAATGGCAAGATTCTTTGATTTTTTATAACTCATTTTTATCCTCCACTTAAAAATATTTCATGTGAATACTTTATATGAATAAGCCAGCTATTGGCATCTTATAGAAACTAATAAATTAACCTGTAACATTAAGTCGAAACTATTTCACTCCTTTATATAACCAAAGTATAGGAGTTTAGGTTAATTCCCTATTAGGTTTAAGTTATCTAAATAAGCATTTGAAAAAATTAGGTATTAGATAATTATGTCGTATACCATCCGCAATTGTCACCCTAAGCGGGAATGGGATTCCACTTTATTTTGACATCAATATGCGGACGGGTTAGGAAACCCCGTCCGGCTTGAGGTTTCTTAGATAAAAAAACCCGCAAAGTTTCTCTTTGCGGGTTTAAATTTAGCATTTCAAAACTATTAGCGCCCTATGCCACTACCATTTGATGAAGCACTGAGTGCAGCAGGAATGCGCGGAGAGTTTTTCATTTCTGCAGCATCGACAGATACAGTAGTAGAATCAGAACTGCTTTCCAGAACAAGTGATGATTTTTCTTCTTTAGCTACTTTTACTTCTGCCAAGATTGCTTTTAAAACCGCAGATTCTATCATAGGCGGAATCTCTGCATTGCTATATGCGCCAACAAGTCTTAATTCTTCGCCACTTTTATTAGCAAAAACATTAATATTTTTAAGATCTTGAGTTAAACCTTTTAAATTACGTTCTGATGGTAATTTTCCATCAAATGTATTGTTGATGATCGCCTTTATTTCATCATCACTTTTTAATCCAATAAGACAAAC
>JAJONM010000138.1 GCA_021323415.1 Rickettsiaceae bacterium | reverse complement strand
ATTTGAAAAAGCGGCAACCACTGGCAGTGCCAGCACAGAAGATGCAAGCGCCAAGGGCGATAGCGGCTTATCAAGCTTCGTAAAACTAGAAGGTTCAGGATCAAAAGGTCCTGATTTAGCCAGCTCGCGTGTGGTCATTTCCGGCGGGCGCGGCATGGGCAACAAGGAAAATTTCGAACTGCTAGAGCTTTATATCGCCGTTGGTATTTCCGGAGCAATCCAGCATCTGGCAGGTATGAAAGACAGCCGTATAATCGTAGCCATCAACAAAGACGAAAACGCCCCGATTTTTGAAGTGGCTGATTTCGGATTAGTGGCGGATTTGTTTACTGCCTTGCCAGAGATTGAAAAAACCATATAAAACAACATCCTAGTCAAAAACACCTCCTGTAATAAAAAATTAACCAATCTATAGTATAATAAAATAATCAAAATGGTTAATGCAGATGGTAAAATGGCAAAAAGCAAAGAAGAACAATTAGATGAGGCAATATTTTCGGTTGATGTAGAAAGAGTTCAGCAGCTTATAGAGGCGGGGGCAGATATAAAGAATTATACAAGGGAGGATATAGCTTTTGATTTGAATGGTGAGCCATATCTAGATAAATATACACGAGGGTCACACTTAACATATGCAGCAGAAATAACTCCAGAAAACGAAAAAGAAAAACAGGCAAAATATGCTATAATACGCGCTTTAATATATGGTGGAGCTGACGTGAACGAACACAACCAGTAATGACGGTGCTGCAGAAGTCACGAATTTTATAATTATACTAAGAGAAGCATGCACTTCTGAAAATCCAGACCAACACAAATCACTAATAAAATTATTACTCGCCTCCAGCGCGGAAATTAGCGATAAACCAATATATGAAAACCTTACTTTATCTAGCAAACAAATGGCTGAGCAGTTGCTAGGAAGCGAAATGCCGAAGCTAATAGAAACACCAGAAAATGAGGTGCATTCGATTTACCGGCAGGAAGGCGCAAAAACATTTGATGAGCTTGCTTTAGAGATACAGACTAAGAGATTTTCCAATGCCGCAAACATTATGGGAGCCGGTATTATATCTAAAAGCGGAATGAAAGATGGTGATTCTCCAAATACAGTACTGCAGAATGCGTTAATAACAAATAACTTTGCAGATAATTGCTTAAACAAAAATGACATCAGGAATTTATCCCAAGTTGCTAAAGATGATGTATATGGCAATACATTGCCAGTTACATATATTGATGAGGTAACTAAAGCCATGCAAAAGCAGCAAATCGACCTTGGCAATTTCGACAGAGCCACCGAGCTACAACTCCAGCGCTTTAATGTTACTTCTGTTGCGATTGGAAGATAGTTCAGCATTTTGCCGGATAAAGAAGGGATGCTTTAATAACAAACTTTGCGCAAAGTTTGACATTACCCTCCTGTTTTGCTATAATTAAAATAGAAAACAGGAGCTTAGCTATGACATCAATTAACGTTTCCCTTACCCCTGAATTGATTAGTATAGTCCAGCATAAGGTAGATAGTGGCCTATATAATAATGCTAGCGAAGTAATCCGTGAGGCAATCCGTCAGCTTGATACCAATCAGGAGCTGCTATACCAGCTAAAATTGGCGCATTTACGTAATGCTCTGGCAGATGGTGTTAAGCAGGTAAAAAATGGAGAAGTTACTGAATATTCCCTTAAGGATATTATTTCAGAACTCAATTCCGAGCAGCCGCAGTAATTTATGGCTAAAAGATTCCTACTCTCAAAAGCGGCGAAAGAAGACTTAAAATCTATTGCACGATATACCGAACAAAATTGGGAAGCCAGCAACGGGATTTTTACCTCAATAAAATATTTGAATGCTTTAATAACCTGACGCAATTTCCAATCCGTGGTAAACCAAGAGAAGAGCTATATGCGGGAATGCGCAGTATCTCTGTAGAAAAGCATGTGGTATATTATTACCTAATTGATAATCAAATCAATATTGTTGCCATCCTTCATGAAAGCATGGAGCCGGATATTCATATACATTAGCCATCAACAAAGACGAAAACGCCCCGATTTTTGAAGTGGCGGATTTCGGCCTTGTGGTGGATTTGTTTACTGTTCTGCCGGAAATGGAGAAGTCGTTATAAACCAATTTGAGCTTCACCAGTCACAGCTTTTTTCAAATGATGTTTTAAATTGGTTAGCATAAGTTTCGTAAGCAACTCTAAGCATATGCGTCATTGTCGTTAATCTTTCTTATATGAAGCTCAGGGTAACTTAAAATAAGCCTGCCGTTTGCTTTAAAGTGATTTAATTGATAATTTATCGGGGTAACATTGCCAAGCATTTCTGGGCGTGTTTCCGGTAAAATGCCTCCCGCACTCAGAAGGAGATAAAATGCCTTTTCTTTTCCATTTTCTTCAGCAAAATATATGGCATTTTGTCCTTTGTTATTTACTTCATGAAGATTCGCACCTAGCATTAACATTAATTTAATTGCGTCCAGATTTCCTCTTTCGGCCATTAACATCAGCGGAGTCATTCCTGTCTCGTCTTTTGCATCTATGATAATGCCTTTTTGTGCTACCAGTAATTTAAATAAATTAATTGAATTGGGATCATTGTTATAAGTTGCTGCGTAATGTAGAGGAGTATCGCCACGCAATTTTCTTGCATTAATATTAGCGCCCTTAGCTAGCAAACTTACCATATCTTCTACATTGCCATCTCTGCATGCGTCAAATAATTTTGTATTAAGCTCTTCGTTATTACTTTTGCCCATAATTTTACCTTTAATTAAACTTATGCATTAATAGCGCAATTTAGATAAAAGATAGGTTATGAAGTAGGGGGGATTATTAATTTCCTATAAAGATGTTATTTTATGCATAGACTCAATACTCATGCTGGAAAAGTTGAGAGACGGCAAAATTTACGATAAGGATGAAAAGAAGAATCGTTAGGATAGAGACTTACAATTTTAGTGTCACACCCAGTATAAATTAAACCGTTTTTACAGGGTGTGTCACTTAATTTACCCTTCTTCTTGTTAGTACAAACACGCATTAAGCAAATCTA
>JAJONM010000019.1 GCA_021323415.1 Rickettsiaceae bacterium | reverse complement strand
TGGGTATTTTGAATATTTGAAAGTGGTGGAATTCCATTCAAGCCAAAAGATGATTCCTCTGGCAGGATATTTTGATTTTTATCCTTATCTCCAGAAGCTTCCTGTGTTCCTGTAATATTAGTTTCCAGGCTCTTAGAGCCAGAAAGAAATGCAAATACTTTTCCTAGTGCAGTAAAGGGCGTGCTGATAATTTTCCAGAAATTGCCAATCCAGTTTGCAAAAGCTTCCCATACTGGCTTAACTGGCTCCCATATAGTAGCAAAGAAACTCTTAACTTTATCCCAGTTTGCAATTATAAGCCCAGCCGCAATAGCAAGACCGCCAATTACCAATCCAATAGGATTAGTCATTAACGCAACTGTCAAAGCTCTAAGCCCACCAATTACTATAGGTATCGCGCTTCCAGCCAAAGAAATAAGACCTATGGCAAAAGATTTTATCATGTCGCCGAAGGCAAATAATCTGATACGTCCTGCAGTGACAAGCGATACTGCATTAAAGGTAAGCAATCTGGTACTTGCAAATGCTACTGCGTTACCGAGTATTCCCCATAAAGTAATCAGCCTCTGACCAATTGCCAGAGCTTTAAGCCTGATTGAAGTAACAAGGGATATTGCGTTAAAACCCTGAAACTTCAATCCGGCAAGTGTGGCTTCAATTCCAATTGCAAGTAATGCCCTTCTTACCAGCAATACCCCGCCTGTGACAAATGTCCAGACATAGGCAAGGCCTATGGATGCTATTTTAAGTCCTATCAGGGAAAATATAACCCCGAATACTGTGCTACTTAAAAGTGGCACTGCCTGTACAGCGGAAGCTATGATGCCTGTAAAAGAACGAAAGCCATCTACAACCACTTTAAGTGGCGGTATAAGTGTTTCACCGATATTAACCCCGATTTCTACAAAAGAATTTTTAAGCAATTGAAGTTTATTTGCGGCAGTATCGGAGCGGTTAATAAATTCACGTTGCATGGAATTATGCTTTTTCTCCTGTCCTAACAATGCCAGTGTTTCCTTGTATTTGGAAACATTGCCAGCCAGAAGGGAAATATCATCCGCATATTCTAATCCGAACAAATCGGATAATATGCCAGCGCGTTCCTGTTTTTCGACTACCGATAATGTTTCAAGGAAGGATAACAACGCGCCTTGTGCATCATTTTTAATAGAATCTTTAAAATCATTTGCTTCATACCCAATGGCAGCCAGACCGCGTTGAAAGTTTGCTCCTTGTTTATCTGCAGTATTAAGCCTTAGAAGCAGTGCATTTATAGCAGTACCTGCCACTTGCGGCTGTTTACCCAATGCAACAAAACTATCGGCCAGTGCCGCTGTCTGTTCTGCGCTAAGGCCAAAATCCTTTGCCTGCGCGCCCGCCCTGGCAAGGACAGGAATTATGTCTTTTGCTTTTGCGGCGGTGTTATCGGAAAGATGGTTTATTGCATCTCCCAATTTGTTCATTTCATTTATTGGAATATTAAAAATATTGGATAACTTTGCCATTGTATCGCCTGCTTCATCGGGAAGCATATCAAACGCTGTGGCCATTTTTGCTGCCAGATCCACAAATTCCGGCAGGTTTGTTTCTGATATTCCAAGCTGGCCGCCAGCTGCGGCTATCTGAGCTAATCCAGCTGCAGAAATAGGTATGTTACGAGCCATGTCCTTAATTACATTACCAAAGTTCTTCAGGCCGTTTTTTTCATCTTTGAATGTTACTACCTTACGTACATCAGCCATCGCGCTTTCAAAATCTATTGCGGCTTTCAAAGGTGCTCCTATGGCAGCCCCCAACGCTATCATATCAAATAGCTGGCCACGCAAATGGGCGCGTTGGGCTTTTATAGCCTCACCCCTTTGTATGGTTTGGCCAAGTGCTATATATTTTGACTGCAATTTTGTAACGGAAGCACCAAGACGGGCTTGCTGTCCTTGCAGGTTTTGTGCACTCTGTCCGGCTTTGCCCATCTCAGTGCGCACTTTATTTAGTGCATCGCGTTTTTTAAAATAAGCATCCTTGGCACGTGCGGCAGTATTTACTGCTTTTTCAAATTCCCGTTGCATAGATTGTGTAGGATTTGCAGTTCTGGCCATTTCCAGTGCAAGGTTCCTGACCTGGCCTTCCGCAGATTTCCATCTGCTCATAGTGGTGCCAACATCAGTTTTAAGATTACGGAAAGATGTCAGGCGGCTGGAGTTACCCTCCAGATTCTTAATGGCACCACCAAGCCTTGTAATCTGGTTTTCACCTTTGCTGAGAGCAGCACCAAAACTTCCCTGGAGCGCGGCACCAATGGTTACGGATAATATATGGGATTTACTCATGTATTTTTATTGGTAAAGGTTCTGGCAGATTTCAGCCACAAGTACAGTTCTTCTAATTCCATATCAAGAAACTGCTGTATGCCTCCTCCAGTTACAGAGGAAAGGGATATTACTGCTATTCTGAGGTCGCTGGCTGAGGGGATAAAAAATCCTGTAATACCTCTTGCACTTTGCTATAGTCGGCAAGATCCAGTTCCTCTATAACTTCAACGGTAACTTCGGCAAGGTTGGCAATCATGGCGATTTCCTTTTCCGCATCAGTCTTTTTTACACGTTCCACGGCTAAGCGATCACGTACTTTAGGACGGCGGATATTAAGTACGTTGTAAGTTGTTTCAGAAACAGTAATAGGCATAGATAATGTAATGGCTTGCATGGCAATCCTCATAATTCAGGTTGATAAAAATGGAATGGATGTCCGCTAACTCTTGCGGAATATGTTCTTTAGATCTGAATAAGGTGTTACCCTGGAGTTATCATCCTCTTCTCGTAATAAACTATTCAGCTTTGTAAATATGCTTTTGAAAAACTTAAACATTAAATACCTATCGCCTGCCTGATGGAAACCATCTGATCTTCACCGCCGATAATACGGATCATATTTTCTGCGTCAATTTCAATTACGCTATCACCGCTCACTGTAAGCCGATAATACCGCACAGCCACCATACATTTTAAAGTAGCTTTATCTCCAGCCTTCCATGTGCCGGCATCCAGCTCACGGAAAGAACCACGCAGGTTAATTACAATAGGTTCAGCTTCGCCATCGGCCTGTATTGCTCCACGCAAAGTAAGGGAAACAGCGTTTCCATCTGTAAGGCCAAATAATCTAAATAACTGGGCATCATATTCGGCGAAGGTAATCTCTGCCTCAAGTTTTTCCATACCCATGTCAATTTCTACAGGTACGTCCATGCCGCCAGCACGATGCTCTTCTGTTTTTACAGTAAGCTTCGGCAATACTATCTCATCCACACGGCCTGCATAGCCACGACCATCAACAAAGGCATTAAAGTTCTTTAATATTTTAGGAATCATAACGCCTCCTACAGAATTTCTGAAATGTAATCATTAACCAAATGGCTACGGAAAGTAATATGCTCTGCCGGATATGGCGGTGTAAATTCAAAATCAAAGAACACTTTACCATCTGATATATTTGCCGGAGTATTTAATTCAGGATCAGCAAATGCCCTGCCACCCAATATAGCACCTTGCGCTTTAAGATTAGCAAGATAAGCAGTAACACCTTCCAAAACATCTTCGATATAGGTTTTGGTAATATTCCTATCTACCGCCCATAAATGAGCACGTAGTAAGCTGTCATTAATAATATCAGCAGTTCTTCGCACTGAGAGAAATGCCCATTTAGGATCATCCGAAGTGGTCCTGTTACCCCAGAGCCTATAACCATCTTGCCTGATAATAGTTGCCACTTCATTTTCATTTAGCAGGTTTGCACGGGCATTAGTATCACCAAGGGTAAAATCAATTGGCCTGCTGGTGCCAACAATACCATTAATAACCTTGTTAGATGGCGACCACCAGAAGCCAAGATCATTATCAGTTTTAGCTATAAGACCAGCCACGCGCGCGCTGGCAGGCTCTACCACTACAGTATCTGTAGCGGTATTAAATATTTTAACATGCGGATCTACTACGTAAACCCTTGGGCTGCCCCAATCACCGCGATAAGTTATAGCATCTGCATCATTAGTATCTGGCCCGTCAGCAATAATAACCGCGCGAAGCCTTTCAGCAATTCCAAGCAGCTCTGCAACTACCGGATTTGCATCACCATCTGGTCGTTGATGTGTGAAGCCAGTAGCAATGAGAATTCGCGGGGAAACATGCACAATGCTTTCTGCGCCAAGGAATGCCTGCACTCCCTGATACTGGCCCGTCTGGGTATCCACACCACCGATAATATTACCGATAGTAGCATCTTCATCTGCGCCTTTTTCTACGCGCACAACGACAACTACCGCCCCAGCCTGGTCAAAGATCCCATCTATTGCAGCAGGAAGAGTTCCGGTATTGCCAAGCAATGCCGCTTCTGTCCTGTTGCCTGCAATAAGCACAGGGGTATTAAGTGGAAAGGCTACAGCGTCAGCATCTGGCGCAGTACCTATCAGGCCGATAACAGAAGACCTGACAGAACGTATTGGCCGCGCACCTGTATCTATTTGCACGACTTCCACGCCGTGCAGAAATTGTTCTGGCATTGTAACGAGCTCCAATATATGGTTAGAAAATAGGGCAAGGGAAGAAAACATCTATCCCCTACTTGTTTACTACATGCGTTCCTTGCCCCTTGTTTATTACCAGCCAGTATTAACATCATAAGCCTCAACGTCAGCAACTGTAGTCAAAGCAGCAATTTCCTGGTGCTTTGTACTTTCAGTCATATAAGCATTTTGCTGGGAGGCAAACATGGCATCAAACAATTCCTGGAACTGTACTTTTGTCAGGATCACCTGGTTGTTAAAAGTATCCAGCCAGAAATCATCAGTCTTGGCACTTAAATCAAAAGATAGAAGCATAGCAGTAAGGTTTGCCCTGGCTACCTGGCCTGCGTTATAGGTATTGTCGCCATAGGCAACGTTAGCATATTGTTTTACGTGCCTGACAGCTTCCAGTTCAATAAGTTTGCGTTGTTTTGCATTCGGAAACGCACTGGCCTGTGCCGCTGCAATACGCGCGTTATAATCGGCAAGATCATCGCCGGTAAGCGGATAAACACCATGGCCTGGAAGTGGGTTGCCTTCTTCATCAAGTCGTGGATACGTTCCGGTATTCATTCCGCAAGGTGTAGTGTCAGGCACATTTGTACCATCATGTATTACAGGCATAGTAGTTCTCCAGTTTAGATGAGTAAGAAGAAAGATAATTAAAAAACCCGTAAAATCTAAAAAACATTTAACAAGGTTACCAGCAAAGATGGTTACGGTTGTTGGAATCGAATGCTATTTCAGGCCATAAATATCTATTGTACCGGCCAGCATATTGTCAGAATTATAGTAAAATCTTAGCCCTTGTAATGGTAAAGTATTGGTAAACCTGTAAGAGCCTGCTGCCGTTGAATTTCCAGACTGATTCCCATCATTTGTTTCGCTGCCAAAAGTTAAGAATACTGAACGTGGTAGCCCTGTTGAAGCAGGATTTGTTATTGTGGTAGTAAAATCTGTCCAATGATAATTACTGCTCCACATTGGAACCAGTAATATTGCGCTATTTTCGGAATAAACATTATGACCACCGTTATTAGGGGCGTCATGTCCTGAAGAATTATAATCTGCAGTTTGATACCCACCACCAGTCTTCACCCTACAAAGAAAGTGGCCAGCACCATTACTTTGTGTAACAGGCCGTATTCCAGAACCGATAATCATTAACTGTTTATAAGTACCATTAAATAATGAGGCATCCTCAATATCAAGTTGGGAAATAGATCCTGGTATAGTTTGGCGCAAAATATGTGCCATACCACTGGTAAGAGTGGCAATATCAGTTTCTTCAATAACTCCTGTGGTGCTGTTATACCTTAGAATTTTACCTGGTGTACCATCGGCCATTTTTTCCAGGGTAACATTTTTGTTTAGCAGTTTATTAGTGCTGATACTATTATCAGCTATATTTGCTACTACATCTGTTTCTTCAATAGCCCCAGTAATATTATTATATTTTAAGTATTTTCCAGGCGTACCATCGGCCATCTTTGCGAGAGTTATGGCTTTATTGGCAATTTTAACTGTAATTACTTCGCCATCAGCTAAGCTGCCACCACCTGATGGGGCGACAATTATCTCGTACCCATCTCCTGTGGCATTTACCGCAATAATCCTTCCTGATAAACCGGAAAGATTTGTAGGTAGTGAAGCCAAAGCATCTAGTATTTCTATTGCTGGAAGTGCGGCAACCTGTTCGAGCTGAGCCTGAGGCAAACCACCTCTGGCTTCACCATTTTCTCCAATGATATTTCTATTTTTCAGGAATGCTACAGTAGGTACAGACGAATCTTCTGGAGCCACCTGATTTGCAACTTTTACAAGCCCAGCGTTAATTGTACTGGCATTTCCTATAGAAGTTACATCACCAGAAAGCTGCGCTATCTCGGCAGAAATATCACTTAAAATATCTTCAATAGTAGGCATATCGTATCTCCGACGCTCATAAAAAAAGGGCTGCAAAAGCAGCCCCATAAAATAAATTGTTATTCCTCAGGAGGAGGTGGCAGATCTTCTGGCTCCTCTTGCTGTGCAAGATATGCAGCTAGTTCATCGCCCTCTAATGGGTAATAACCATGCTTAGGCAGTGGAGTGCCATAAGTATCATAACGTGGGTACCGCTCAGGTTTATAACCGCAAATAGTGTTATTTGGTACTTTCGTTCCGTCATGGATGATTTTCATATAAAGCTCCTTAATTTGGCAACGCACCTAAATTTTTCAGGTGGTTGCGGGTTATGATCCGGCTATTGCGTATATTGGCCAGTGCCTGTTGCATTAGTGGCTTTAAAAGAGAAAGATTGTTATTTATTGTTGCATCTATAGTTACCGATCCAGGAGGAAAAGCTGCGAAATGTAGTAGTAATTCCAAAGGTACTTTTTGATTGGCAGGTTTCCACTGTATGGCATTTACATCTGCGGCTACCGCAAGCAGGACATCAGTTCCATTATAGCTGGCTATTACACCTATCTCATGAATAAAGAACTGCTCCGGCCCTTCCGCAAGTGCGGATATTTTATGTATATTGTTTTCTATCTGCTGCGCTCCAAGAACTTGGGTTCTTACCAATTCATTTTGCAGTTCTGTAGCATTTTCATCGGGTGTCCATGAACCATCACCAAGCGCTATATGAGTTACCTGTACAGTTCCACCATGGGCTACCGCGTCTGCGACAGCCGCCATGCCTGCAAGTGTTGCCACGGTCTGCATTTTAAATCTCCAATGTAATATTTATTCCGCCTGGAATTATTGAACCACCAGCGCCAAAAACTGAATTGCTCGTGCTTGCGTAAGGCTTAATTTCTATGCTTTCTGTTGTTCTTACAGTTACATACTGGCTGTAAACAACTCCATTTTGACAATCAGTTTTACTGACATATGGCATTATTTCATTTACATGATCTAAGCGGGTGGCAATGTTTGGATTATAAACACCGCCAACCTCAGTACCTGGCCTGGTTGGATAAGGTATAATTTCTGTAATACCATTTATTCTGGCAGTAACATTACTATCAAATCCTAATCCGGCATCTAAAGGCACTCTGCTGCCAAAACGCAATTCAAAATGCGCACGCACTGGCTTAGTGGTATTAACCGCTTTGTTTATGTCATTAAAGGCGGCTGGTAAAAGTTTAGTTTTACCTTCTTCATCACGGTTGTTATCTGACCATGCGGTAATACTAAAAGTGTGAGGTATTCCGCCATTTTGGAACCATTCTTCAAAATCAACATCTATGCCAATTGCGGCTATTGCTTTCTTTACCGCACCTACAGTACCTTTTTTCCTATGCACCTCAACAGATGCCGCAATAACCTGGCGCTTTATATTATCCGGCCACTGGTTATCCCACGTATCAACCGATAAGCCCCAAGCCAGATAAGGCAATATTGCAGCCGGTATAGTTTGCGGGTTCCATAATTTACCAACCGGAATATCGATGGCTTCAAGACGTTTTCTTCCTCCTGATTCCTCTATATCCCTTTCTAGAGCAGAAGAATTAGGAGGTAAGATTGTATCAGTCATTTATAACCGTAATGTTTATGCTGGTATTCCATGCTGCACTTATCGAATCAGCAATAACCTGTATTGCTGGCTGTAATAATTCTACGCGCTTAACTCCTGGAATGTGCATTGCTGCATAAATTCCAGAGAGGGCAACATTACGTTCTATACGGTGCTGCTGGCTGACATAGGCTTGTGTGTTGGCAATTGCAGTATTTTTTACCACTTCGCTGTCTGGACCATCAAATACATGGATAATTGCTTCTATTTCATAAGGGATTATTTGAGCAGACTGCACGATAACCAAGTCGGTTAATGGTCTTACAAATTCATCACTAAGAGCGGCATTAACTACATTAAGTAACTCCTGGCTGGCTTCTCCCATACCCTCGGTAGAAAGTATTGTAACCACCACTTCACCAGGATTTGGTGAATCTACCGCCACATCTTTCACACGTGGATCAGCATTTAAACTGTGCGATATATAAGAACCCACAGGGCCAGCCGTTGTTGCGGCCTCCAGTGATAGCGCAATCCTTAATCGAAAACGTGAATCTTCCTCCATAATAAGTGGAATTGGTGGTCTTGCATCCGGCACCGCAACCTGTACCACCTGTCGGGGCAGTCCATAAAATGCTGCGAGGTTATCAAGGTCTGTCCCGCCGGCATATGGCAACATAACTGACCTTGCCGCATCATTTACCCTTTGCCGTAGACGCAGTTCCCTATATGCAAAGGCTTCCAGTAATTTGTTAAGTGGGTCGCTTTCTATGCCACTGGCAAACAGAGCCGCAACCTCAGGATTGCGGATCGCCAGGTCATCTTTTATTTCCTGTAGTATGGTTTCAAAAGCTAAAGTCTCCACAACATCAGGTGCTGGAAGCTTTTCCAGGTTTATGGCATCCAGTTTCATGTGGTTATTTCCAGGTCAGACAAAATTATCTCACTGCCAGTTATTAGGAATATTCCTTTAAGCTCCAAAACAATCCTGCCAGGGGTAATTTCTACAACTCCGGTTTGCTGCAGCTGGAAACGTGGTTCCCACTTCATCAGACTTTCCGCAACTGCAGCGAAGATTTCAGTTTTTAAATCTTCATTAGTAGGGTTATCAACCAGCTCAAATAGTCTGGAACCATAGTCCCTTCGCATAATGCGAGTACCGATTGGCGTGGTCAGTATATCTTTAATAGACTGCTTAAGATGGGCAAGACCTGCAAGCTCTTTTCCACTTAAGGCATTTATCCCCTTCATATCTCTTGGCTTCTGGTAAATTGGTTATCCGGCAAAAACATTACTACTGCCTTCCGCTACAGTAGAGCCGCAGGATACTGGATCACCAGTTCTCCCGATGGCTTGACCATTGGCAAACACCGTACCAGATCCTGTGGCAAGAGTTCCACCATGGCAACTAACCGAATCGCAATGCTGTTCCCACAAATCTCCCTGCCTATGAATCGGCAGCCCATTGCAAAACACATTGCCACTTCCTGTAACAGATGGCCGTGAGGGAAATGCGCCGTGTCCACTGCATTTATCGCCTTGTCTGGTAACTGCTGGCATATTTTTAATTAAAATCAATTCTTGCTGATGATAGTTTAATACCAGAATCTGTAACTAATATTGATGAGCCGCCATTTTTAAGTTCAATGCTCGCATCTACCATTGTTATCGTTGAAGCACCTATTATCACTTCCACTTTGCCAGCACTATTTACATCTACTGTAAGTAAATGACTGTCACGGTCATATCTGGTAGTGGTTCCATCTTTGTAAACTGTTTTGCTTACGTCTTCGCTGGTATCAATTGCTGGATGTGCGCTTTGATAAATGGAAGGCATTATAACTGCCTGGTGCAATTCACCTGATGGCGCAAGTACGATAACCTGCTCACCTACCTCCGGTGCCCACCATGAGGTATCATTACTTGCGCGGGTGACAAGCCACGGAAGCCAGTCAGTCGTAATATCTCCGATTTTTACCTTTAGTTTTGCGTGTTCGTAATTAGCTGCTACTACTGTTCCAATCTGGATAAGATTACTTACGCGCCTATCCAGTTCGGTAATTGCAAAGCTGCTTTCCATCATGGCAGTACATCACTTTCTAGTTTTACGTATTTGTCCTCATGTGCTGTTCCTACAAATGGCACATAGCCAAGGAATATCTGCTCCGGTACAATACCAACTCCATCCCATACATATTGGCCAATATGTATTTCATGCTGCCATTCTACCAACCACATTTCGTAGGCATCAATTTCAGGACGGAAATTATCCGGCTGTACTGACACCAAAGTTCCAGGCTTTACCTTTACTCCAAAATTATTCTTATGAACAATACGAGCCACTTCCGCCGCAAGCTCACGTACATTAAGATAGGCGGTGTCACTACTACCTAATACTACTCTTGCTTCAAACCGTGCCAGCAGCGCAAGTTCTTCTGTACCAGGGTCAGTTCCTGGTTCTAATGTAGCAAGATCAATAAACACTGCTGGTGTTTTTATAGCGGTACGTAGTTTCGGATAAAAACCAGATGTTTCAATGCCTGCTATTTTGCTGGTGATTTCAGTAAGAATAGCATTATGCAAATCTGTTATTATGCTCATTATGGCCGCATTAAAAAATTAAGTTCCTGTCTGAACACTATCTCAAAACGTTGCATTACCTTTCTATCAAGGTAATTTTCTATTATACTTGAAGCCATCGGTTCTAATGGAATAGTCATTTCCTGTATTGGCAGGCGAGACTTACGTTTACGTCTATAGATGCTAGTATGCCCTGTCGGCATGGTAGCTATGAAGCCACTTGTAAATTCATAACTTCCAACTTTAGCTCCGGTTTTACTTTGACGCATATTGCCAATTTTATCCGGTTTTATGCCATATAGTTTTGTGGTCACTACTGCCTGGAGCTTTGTACGGCTTGCCTTAAGCACTTTTATACGTTCCATCACCAGCTTTTTTGGCAAGCGAACTTCTCTGGCTATATCACTGCCGGCATGGGTACGTAGCCAAAATGCAGTTTTATTAAGTGCGCGTAGTGCCGCAAGCCTTGCCTTTTCCGGAGTAGTATTAAAATCAGCAATGATTTTTTCTACATTTCCCTCAACATCTATACTAAAAACTGTCATGCCGGTATTACCACACCTTTTACATCCCAGCTACCACGCTCAATATTACGCAGTGGCTCACCATATACCTGATATATAATTGTATTAATAGTTATGGTATCATTAGGCAAAGGCCGTTCTACATCCGATACGAGCAGTTCAAATCTTGCGGTTTCACCTACCATAACAGTATCGCCTGCCTCATATTCAATATCGGATGCAAATTTTAGTACCCTGATATTTACAGGAGGAATCCCGATACCGGTATAAACCGCATCTACACCAAGATGATTTAGGCAATCATCCATAGCCCTTGCTAATAATTCCCTACTCATAATTATGCCGTAAGTTTAACAAGCACAGCAGGACGGTGGCACATAGGCAGAGGATTAGATTGCGTATGTATATCTGTTCCACGTTCAAATTTACGTGATTCCTGTTTTACATAAATTGGCCTGCCTAGTGTATTAACGGTTTCATTGAAATCCGCTGGTGCAAAATATGTCCTGAAAGTTTCCTGTGTGCCAACAGGGAACGCATGGCCTTCATTGGCAGCGATGAATCTGCGGATATTTCCATCACCATCGCTGGCTTCTGCAATATATTCCTTAAAGATTAAGCCGCCAAATGGGAAACCATCACGCATATCATCACGCAAGGCACTTCCTTCATTCCAGCGCTGATAAGCGTCCTTTACCTTATCATGGGAAGTAAGTGCATCAAAGAACTCTGGGCTTACCAGGGTTTGCACGCCCTCCATAACTTCACCCATTAAATTTTTCTCAATGTGGCGTTTTACTTCAAGGCATTTTTTCTTTACATCGGTAGTAGCAACACCAAGGGCAAAGCTGACAACTTTAGGAGTGATGCCAAATTCCTGATACAGGTCAAGCAATACTGAGCCATCAGAATCAAGAATAATCCCTTTTAATGCGCCCATACGCAAATGCTCTAAAGTAATCGCGTGTTTGTTACGCATTGTTTGCAAGTGGTCGGCTATAATATCAGAAAGCGCCTGCACTTGCTCTTCAGAACCAAATGCTCGTATACCCTGTACTTCTTCCGGCAATACCACATCATCATGCGGTATATGAGGGACACTAAATCCCCTTAGTTTTCTTTTTCCGTTCTTTCCTACAGTACCAGGGCTTCCTGGTGTTTTTGTCGGTAGAAGGTTTAATACGCCATTATTTTCTTCTATAGAAATCTGACGAGTACGCACTGGCTGTGCTCTGAATAATCCCATCTGTCCGATGAGACCATAATTATTTGGCAGTATGTTAATAGCGGCAGTTAATTCAGCCATGCTAAAGGCTGGATCATCAAAAGGGTTATTAATAGGCATGGCAAAGCACTCCGTTGTTAATAAGCAGATTAAAAGTAGGCATGAAAAATTGTGGTTAAGCGTCTTTTCGGATTAAAATTCCAAGAGCCTTAAGTTGATTAATAGCAGTTGTCATTTGAGTTGCTGTAGTGCCAGCAGGCCATATAACCGCATCTTCCGCAACAATTGCATGTCTGGCAATCATCCAGCTTTTTTTGGTTCCTGTGGAAGCGTTGACATCCTCACAGATAATTCCAACGGCAATATCGTTTCCACCACCGCCGCCAGAATTAAGAGTAACAATATTGCCCCCTGTATTAAGGCGGGCAACCACCGTAGCAAAAGCAATATTCTGGCCAGTATTAACAACAATATCTTCGCGGGAAAATAAACTACCCGCTTCATATTTTATAAGATCGCCCAGATTTTCTTGTTCTGTAATTACAGGCATTATGAATTTCTCCGAAATTTAATGTTATAGAATTTGTGTGACTAGTAACTTGCTTACTAAATAGAAGCGTTTGCTCTGGCTTTTGCAGCAGCAACAACAGGACTTTCTTTTGGCTTTCCAGCAGGCAAGGGATCTACATTTGAGTGAATATCGCCTTTACCATACTGATTCTGTGAAACTAGAATCTGCATAAGCTCATCTTTTGCGGCCTGTACACCAACATTACGCTCCACAAAACTGGCAAGCTTCTCTGGCATATCAGCCATAGTGCAGGTTTTGCCAAGCTCCATTATCTCTGCGCGATATGCTTCACGGCCACGTGCTTCAGCTTCCTTTAAAATTGCGGCCATGTCTGGCTGGACTTGTCCTTTCGGATCTGCATCCATAGTCGCTTGGGTTGCCGGATTGTGTATTTCTGCTTCGGGCTTAGTCATGGTTTTACTCGCTTTTTTAGGTTGAAGTTCTTTTCTCATAAGATCAAGCACCAGTGGCATGGTTATGATGTCATCGGCAAGGCCGTTATTTACACCATCAGGGCCAAAGAAAACGCCAGCCTCTGTGTTTCTAATATTACCAGCGGCAATCTTCCGGTTACGGGCAACTAGCTTTACAAACATATCATACAAGCGGTTTACTTCTGTTTGCAGCACGCTAACTGCTTCGGATGTTATCGGCTCATGGGGATTAAAATCGTTCTTTCTTGCGCCTGCAAAAACAGTAGTAACCTTAACACCTAATTTTTGATCGAATATGGATTGGTCAACGCTTGAGGCAATAACGCCAATACTGCCCACACCGCCTGTGCGGGTAACAAATAATTTTTCTGCAGAGGAGGCTATTGCGTAAGCTGCCGAATATGCTTCCTCATTGGCAGAAGCCCATACAGGTTTTATTTTTCTGGCAGCATATATTTGGTCGCACAGGTCAAACAGACCAGCTACTTCGCCACCAGGACTGTCAATATCAAGCAATATGGCACTTACATCGCTATCATCGATTGCTTCCTGTATTGATTCTGAAAGCAATTCATAACTAGTAAAACCAAAGTAAGCGTCAAATATTCCCGACCTTTTGCTTAATGGGCCATGCACAGGAATAATAGCAACGCCGTTTACCACTGAAAATGGCTTATCCCTAACGTTACGGCCAAAATCCATCGCCTTTAAATCGGCAATAGCTTCTTTGCTGTTTGATACCAGATAGTCAAAGGCTTTTCGCTCCAGCATCATAGGCCGGCCTGTTATCAGGCCGTATAAAGGTTGTGATTTATCCATTAGTTTTACTCTGTGTTAGAATCTGTATCGGTAGTTACAGCCTGCTCCCTTGAATCGGAATCATAGCCAAGACCAAGATCATCTGCGCGTGCATTATCGGCAGCAATTTCACGGTCAATTTCTTCAGAATCGCCACCCATACGTGATACCACTTCTGACCGGCTCCTAAATCCGCTCCTGACTGCAAGTTGCTGGGCTTTCAGGTCTTTAAGTGGGTCGACCCATTCCCACCCTTGCGGCACCCATTTGACTGCACGGTATTTTTTATAATTTTCAGGTATGTCCAGGGCGCTAGATAGAATGGCAAGCTGTAGCCATTTGTTCCATACAGGCCGGCAAAGCTGGTGAATCATTATATGCCGCTGTAGCATTTCACATTTGCGCCGGAATTCTATAAGCCCAGCCCTTATAGAAGAAAAATTTACCTGTGTTAAATCACCGGTTAGCTGTTCATAGCTAATTCCCATACCCATAGCCACAAAGCGTAGCTGTTGGCGCATAAAACCTTCATAGCTACTGCCAACATCTGATGGCTCTGAAAATTTAATATCTTCACCTGGTTCCAACAGTTGTACAGTACCAGGTTCTAATTCTGCCAGTGATATACCATCCTCATCAGCCTCACCTTCGCCCATGATATTTGCTTCAGGATCAAGGCGGGTGATAAAAGCAGTAAATAAGGCGGATGTTTTCTTACGTACCAGCTCCGCATCATCATACTGATCAAGCTCATAAAGCTTAAGCAGTATACGGCTAAGCCAAGGCACACCACGTATCTGGCCAATGCGCAAGGGCTTATAAATATGTAGCACTTCTGATGCCGGAGTGCGTATTGATTCAAAACTTCCTGTCAGGTTTTGTTCACCAGGATGCTGGGTAAACAGGTAATAGGCGACACGCTGCCCTTGCTTATTAAACTCAATCCCGGATTTTATTACGCTCCCGTTTGCTAAAACTTCGTTCCTTGAAGCGTCTAAATGCTCCGCTTCCAGTGCTTGTAGTTGTAGTGGAACGCTTAAATTCCCACCCGGTTTGCTGATTCTGAATCTTACAAAACATTCGCCGCCTTCTAAAACTGAAGTACATATTAAAGCCTGCAATCCATAAAAATCGTTAACGCCATAAAAATCTGCTTCGTCTTTCCATTCGCACCACAAATCCTGCACTTCTTGCTTGAAGTAAGAATCATGAGCTTTTGATTGTGGTTTTATTCCTGTGCCAACACAGTTGGATACAATTGAATCTACCGCGCTATAAGCCACGGGGCTGTTCAGCACAATTTTACGTGACCGCCTGCGTAAGATATCAAGTGAGCCAAGCAACAGGCTATTTATAGAATCGCTACTGGCCTGCCAGTTTTTAAGGCGCTTGCCCTGACTTGCTGCATCCCAGGTGTTAAAGGAAAAAAAACGGGTCTTTCTTTTTCCTTTAAAAGGTTTATTAAATATTTTTAGAAAAGACATTTATGTGTCCTGTTTTAGGCACCAAAGGAAAACAGATAATGCAAAAAGGAAGTACCAGGTTTTTAAAATTTATTGGAAATCATCCAGCCATATTTTTAACGCTGCTTGCAGCAATGTTATTTTATTTTGGTATGGTATACAAAAGTGAATATTGGTTTACTTTATGTCCTAACACAATCCTGCTGCCTAATTTTACAAATGTAGAAATAATGGTAGCTGGTTTTTCTACAGTGATACCTTTATTAATCGTTTATCCTATTTGTCTATTAATATTTGGATTCTCGTACAAAATAACTGGTAAATTTATCAAATCGGAAGACTCCTATTTTGAGGAAGGAATAATCATTATTATAATAGCTGTAATCGTTTGTTTAGTTGCTAATGCGTGGTGGGTTCCAGGCAGAGCAAAAGAAAGTGCTACATACAAGATTAAAGAATTAAAGGAAAGAAACATGCCCCTTAATTGTCCATCAATTTAATTTACACCCTTACTTGAAATAATCTGTATCCGGCCCTTATGCCTTTGGCCTGGGATTTTAATCCCAGACTTTATCTGGTTACGGAGGGTAACAAGATCTTTAAGCTGCACCTCGGCATATCTGACCACATGTCCATCATGTGCTACCTGCACTACACGTTCACCACTTTGAAGTTTGGCGATTGCGCTCTCTACTGCCTGTAAATCTGTTTCTGTGTATGCCATATGTCACCTCGACATGAAATTGCTGCGCGAAGATCGTTTACGTGTTTTTATGGCCAGTGATTTATTTTTGTGTTCTGCCGGTTGCTTAGTTGCATCAGCGCTTTGACTGCCTGCAAAAGAGCTTATAATTTTTTGCCATTTACTATCTGACCATTGCTCCACACCCAGCGCAATAGCTGCCGCCCTTGCATATATCCTGCAATCCAGAGCTTCGTTGCGTTCCCTGATTTTTTGCCACTCGCGTTTTGGGTAGCCTTTAACCATGCGGGTTACAAGCTGTTCGGCTGTTACCTGTTTAAAATATTCAGGTGCGTACTTAGGAAAGTGGCAGTAACCGCTTGGGAACACCCCATCTTCATCGCAAGTTAATTTAAGCCAGTGGTAAAATTCAGATTTTAATATTGAAACTCCAACCGGCCAAACCTTTGCACCCCTACGCAGGCGTTTTCCTTTAGTGTTTACATCAACCCTGTTAGGACTACCCAGCGGCACAATTGCGCGTTCAACACCCTTTATTGCTATTACCCTTGCAGGTGGAGCTTTACGCACCCACTGGTAAACTTCCTGCGTAGCATAACCAGAATCAACTGCCATCATTAGGATTGGCAATGAAATACCGGACTCATGCTCAAAGCTTGTTTGTAGTAATTCAGATAATTGTTCCCATACCTCAAAGCGAGCAGGGTCGCCATAATATACTTTGTATTCTACTGACCAGCTCTGCCGGTCTTTACCCCAGGCAACAACTTCCACTTCTATACGGTCTTTCTGGATATCTGCTCCAGCAGTCAGGAATAATCCAGACTCAGGCACTAAACCGATTCTATAATCTTCAGCTCTTTCAAACAGCCTTTCCCAATCGGGCGCTTCACCCTTATCCACCCAGGTTTCGCCAAGTACAGTATTGACCCATACTTTTAATAATTCTTCATTGTCTTTTGCGACAAGAAATCTTGCTACCGCATCATTCCAGCTAAACCAGCCCACAGGACTGTACAAGCTGGAAAGATGGAAGCCTGCCACTTTTTTTACAGCAGGATTTAATGCACGCCACTGGCCATGCTCCAGCATCCATGCTTTCTGATGGTTCTTTATAGCTGCACCGCAATGCTCACATATATAGCGCGCAGTTGCAGGATCATTATTTTCAAATCTTATCTGGGACCATTTAAGCACTTGGTGTTCATTACACTCTGGGCATGGCACCCAAAAGTATTGCCAGCGATATCGGATCACCTTCACCATTTACATCCAAAGGATATGCATCTATCTCATCCAGAAATAAATAACGTACCGGCATGGAACGCAATCCAACAGCACTATTGGCACCCGTTATAACAACAATACCGCCAGCAAATTCCTTGCTTTGCACAGTATTCCCAGAATCACGTGAGCGCGGGTCTTTTACCTTATCACGTAATGCAGCTGTATCTTCAATTAGCGGTGCAAGCCTGCCTTTACTCCAGCGCTTGGCCATTTCCACTGTGGGCTGTACTACCAGCATTGGCCCTGGTGCCTGGTCAATTACATAACCAATCCAGTTATTACCGCACTCGGTGCCACCTACCTGAGCACCTTTCATAAATATCACCTCTTCCACACTTGATGAGGGAGAAAGGCAATCCATTATTTCTTTTAAGTATGGTGTGCGCGAAGTGCGAAACCTTCCAGGCTCCGCCGATGCAGTCTGCGATAGCATCCTGTATTCATCTGCCCATTCGGAAACCAGTAAAAATGGATCTGGCCGGAGTCCTGCATTAAAACTTTCATTATAAATGAAGGTAGCATTATCCATTGCTTAATTCCTCAAGCACCAGCCGTATCTCACGAGTCAGAAGTTCATGTATTTTATGTTCATCATCCATCGAAGCTATTATCGAAGCCACACGGTCTGGGATATTTAGCATTCCGTCCCTTACCACTCTGGCTTTGTTAAATGCCGCTTGCTTTGTTTCATCGGCATTTACCAGCTCGCCACTTTCCGCCTTGGCTTTGGCTTCAAGCAGCTTGCCTTTTTCAACTTCATTCTTGATTCTTGTTTTAAGTAATAATGTAGAAAGGTCGGTATTATCTCCGCTACTGTTAAAGCCTGACCGTCTTTGTTCATGAGCAGGATTACGCAATGCTAGCAAAGCATTATCAGCCTGCTGTGGATTAACCTTTCCATTAATTAATTGTATGGTGCCATTTTTTACAAGCTGACCTGCGTACTGCTTGGAGAAGCCATGCTTCTTTGCCCATTGTGCTTGTGATATAAGTTCCATGCATAAATTTTTTTAAGATCCATATTTTACGATAGCCGTTCCAATTAATTCAGGTATTTGCGGCACAACAGCATTGCCGAGGGCAACTAGTCTTTGTTTTCGTGTGCCTCCAGAAGTCCATCCTTCAGGAAAGCCCATTAGCCATTCCACCCAATCAGGATTTAATCTTTCGTCTTTGAGTCTTGGGATATTGGGTTCGATTCCCCATTGAGCAATTCCAGTTGTGCTACGGAGCAGGCTAACCGCTTCTTGTGATAATATTTGGCGAGTTTCTTCAAATCGCCCGTGTCCTTGTAATCCCGCGCTGTTGGTGTCGGCCATTTCTGCATTCGTGCAGGGTTTATGGTTCCCTCTATCATCGCTTCGGCTTCCTTGACTGTTAGTTCCCCTGCATCTACTTTTTTGCGTAAGTGTTCTATCTGCCCCTGGGATGCCCACCTGCCTTGCGCTGTTGGTGTCGGCCAAAATTGTTTCGCAGTTTTGTAATCCTTCTGTTTTTGTTTCTTTTCCAGATCCTGTTTCGTATAAGGGAAATCCTTCTCCTGCAGCACAGTTTCCGCTAGTGATGGAGTACGCAGTACATTCCTGCCATCCTTCCTCACCATCGCTTCTGGTGGACGTGCCCTGGTAACAATTGCATCGTGTGCTGTCGGTGTCGGAAAATTCTTTGCAACACTTGGCAGATCGCGGCCTATACCCTTTCGCGCTCTGCCGCTGGCACCTTTCCAATCCCTTGACAGTGGGGTAGGCAATGATCCAGATTCTATCCCTTCGGTGAGGAGCACCAACGGAGGAAGCAGGAATACAATGCCACTGCACATCATACCCGATCTCCCAGAGATCTTGAAGGACGGTAGCAAGCCCTCGACTGCGAAGGTTTGCAACATTTTCGATGATTGCATAATCTGGCCGGAGTTCATTGATAAGCCTTTTATATTCTTTCCATAGTCCTGATCTTTCACCTTCAATACCACGCTGCTTACCAGCACAGGAAATATCCTGGCATGGGAAGCCACCGGCTATTACATTTATGCCGGTAACGCCGCTTCTACTTAGCAACTCTTTATTTAGTATTTTTACATCAGTAAATATGCGGGTTTTTGGCCAGTGCTTTTCAATTATACTTTGGCAGAACGGTTCTATTTCGCAGAACGCTACAGTCTCCATTCCAGCGCGTTCCAACCCTAAAGAAAATCCACCAATGCCGGAGAAAATATCCAGCACTTTTAAAGGCTTCTTTTGCATTGTAATCTATTGATATTTAATGGTTATTTCTTCTGCAATTGACTTGATTAATATCTATTTCCAGGCAATCATGTACATATGAACAACCAAGGGAGTACAATTATGCAAATTACCAAAGAAATTGAGCAGCTTTTTGAAACAATTGCTAAAGAAGAATTATTATTTGATACGCTTGAAGAACGTCATAGCGACAGTCTTGATTTTAAAGATACTTCGGTACTGGCTGTTAAAAGTGCACTTACCCGTGCATACCTGGCCGGAGCCGCAGCTAAAAAGCAGGATGCTACGGTAAAAGTTGTTTTCACGCGCAAGCCAAGTAGCTTGGCAGAAGTAACAGAGTGTATTGAAACGGTAGCGGTTTGCAAAACCAAAACCTTTACTGCAAAACAATATGATGCCTTTGCAAGCAAGCCTTTGAATGAGTATCCATGGTTAAAAAACTTAGCAGGTAATGAATTAGGACTACGGAGTGTAATAAAAGTTATCGCACCAGAACGCACAACTATTTTTATTGATCCATCGGGCATGGGTTACGCAAGATATGTCGGGGTACAGGTTGAAGCTTAAACTTCAACAAACCCTTCGCCATTGCTCTCTAGCACCGCTTCTTTCCCAGAATATTCCTGCCACCTCTTTACAATTACATCACAATATTTAGGATCAAGTTCTACTAATCTTGCAGACCGCCCTGTTTTTTCACAGGCAATAAGCGTAGAGCCGGAACCACCAAATGGATCTAAAATAATATCACGGGTTTTGCTGCTATTTTCAATTGCCCTCTGTACCAGTTCCACTGGTTTCATTGTAGGATGCAGGTCATTTGTATTAGGACGTTTTATAGCCCAAAGGTCACTTTGATTTCTATCCCCGCACCAGTAATGTTTCTGTCCTTCAGGCCAGCCATATAATATTGGTTCATACTGGCGCTGGTAATCAGCTTTACCCATAGTAAAATGGTTCTTTGACCAAATGATAAAAGTAGACCAGTGGCCACCAGCTTCTAAAAATGCCTTTTGCAGATTATGTAATTCGGAAGAAGACATGCAGATGTATATAGCACCCTTACATACCTTGATAAATCCCTGGCAGGCTTTTAATAGAAAACCATAAAAATCGTCGCCAAGATTATCATTCATAATTTTACGGCCCGGTCTGCTACCGGCATAATTCTTATTACCACTTCCCGCGCGCAAGGAATCTTTCATGGTCTGGCCGTAGTTCACATTGTAGGGAGGGTCGGTAAAAACCATATCCACAAGGCAGCCGCCAAGTAGCTTTTCTAATGTTTCAGGTAATGTGGAATCACCACATATAAGGCGGTGATCGCCCATTACCCAAACATCACCAGATTTTGTAATTGCCTCAAGCTCCTCATTTACAGCAGGAGCCACGTCATCATCAGTCAGGCCATCCTGTGCAACTGCTTCAAGCAGTTGTTCTATTTCTTCTAAATCAAAGCCGGTTAAATCAAGGTCAAAGTCAAGTGCCTGTAAATCCTGCAACTCAAGCTTCAGCAGGTCATCATCCCACTCTGCCCAATTAGCTGACTGGTTTGCAAGTAACCTGAATGCTTTTATCTGTGCATCAGTCAAGTCATCGGCAAGCGCAACAGGTACTAAGTCAAGTCCTAGTTGACGCGCTGCCTTTAATCTTAAGTGACCATCTATTACTGTCCCATCGCTTTTTGCAACTATCGGAATCCTGAATCCGAACTCACGGATTGCTCCGCACATCCGGTCAACCACATCATCGTTTTTCCTAGGATTTCTGGCATAAGGCACAAGTTTATCAATTGGCCAGTGTTCAATGGTCAGTTTATTCGTCATATAATTTTCTGATAAGAATTATGCTGGGCGCATTGGTTTATGGAAGCTCATGTTCCAAACGAAATGGTCAAGTAAAGTCAAGTAAGTGAAAATTTCTGTCACTAGGCAAATACTGCGGTTTCCCCACCCGCATTTGCTATAGGCCAGGGAGTACCTTTTTTATTTTTAAATAGTTATTTATGATTTTATACAACAATTTATTTAAAACCTTTGTAGATAATATTCTTGTCATCATATTTATAAACCTAACGTTTCTTCCGGTTTTTGTTAAGTACAATTTTTGAGTGTGAACATCTTTAACATTTTGAACACTTTGAACACTTTGAACACTTTGAACATTTTTATACCAGGCTCAATCTCCTGACAATTTTTGTCAGGGCGTTTCTATGTATTGCCCATGCATGGGTGCGGCTGCAACCAATTTCAAACGTAATTTTCTTCCAGCGCATGCCTTGTGCTCTCATAGTTATGATCTTGCGTTCGTCAACTCTGTCAAGCCATGATATCCAGTTAAATGTTTCATGCATACGGTCAATTGCATCGGCGGAAGGTGGGCCGAGGCGCAAGGGGAGTTTTTCCTGCATCTCAAATTCCCACACCGTGTAAATGGCGTCCGGCCATGCATTAAAATATCCCTGTGGCTTTGTGCCAGGTACATACAAGCGCTTTAGGGTGCGCGCAGCCTCACGAAAACTATCTTCCACCATATCTTCCGTCCATTCTGTGTGTCTATATTTCATGATGTGTCCTCCTTTTTCCGTAAAGCTTTGTTCCTATCTGATTTATGAATTCTTTCTCTGGCCAACCAAGACGGTTGTCGTTTTCATTAACAACTAGTATGCCTTCATCCCGCCAGCCACGGCGCTTTACTTCCTCACTATCAACTTTTGTCGGGATAAGCTTTGCAAGATTGGATGGGTATGGATTACGCGGAATTTTACCTGTCATTTTTATCTCCATTGTTATTATTAAATTGTGCCAGGATACGCAGGACACTTTTTCTCAAACGTTCAGGACAAATCATTGCATGGGAACACACTAATTTTCGTGAAGCTTTCCAGCCGCCAGAATCATCCGTAAGAAAGTGAATTGCCCGTTTTCTATCCTGTGCTTCGGATTTTGATAAACTGGCAGGAATATAAGAAAGCTTGCCACCGCTCGTACTAATTCCTGCATCAAACAACGCGTTCTTAATAACTGCACACCATAATTTTACTTCAGGAACATTGTTTAAATCAGACATGAACTATCTCCTTTGATTGCTTAAGTTAAAATGATTGTTGTGGGGAAGTTATTTTGGCGTGCGGTAGAATTTGGAGGTTCCGGTTTTTTGCACACGTTTCGGATATGGGTATGATTCTGGGAATACATACCCATATATACGTAAGTATATAGGGAAGCGGGAAGCATTGAAAAATAAGGATATTTCCTGGGAAGCAAAAATGGGAAGCGGGAACGCAGCTTTTTTATGGAAGTGCTGTAAAACTGCAGCTTTCCCGCCACTTTATATGCGTTCCCGATTTTTCCGTTCCCGGCGGTAATGCGGGAAGCGGGAAAGCAAACCAATGCTATTATTTTAAATTTATAAGACATCATGGAATACCTCCGCACCATGTTCAAATTCACCGATACCCCGGGCAAACGGCCCCTCTGGAACATCCAGCCATTTATCTTCTTTTGAACCGCTGGCTTTACCTTTAACAATAAGAGGAGGGCGTGCATTCATTAGCTTCATAGCCATAGCTTCAAGTTTGTTCCGTCCTAAATTGTGGAAGCAGGCCGGAAGACGGTTATGTTGTTTGTAAAGGCCGGAGCCACCGGTATGCGTAAATGGATGGCCACTTCTGGCAGAGCGTGCTATTGCCTTGATAAGCAGCTCTTCCATTTCATCTGAAGGCATTTTAAAATCTTTCAGCTTCTGCGTAATATCAACCAGCAGGCCAGTTTTTTTATCGCGTAAATATGTGCGTATGGTTCTGTCTGTTGGAGAATTGGATTTTACCACCGCGCCCTGGTAAACCGAGTTGCGGTCAAATGGCTCTTTAAGTGATTGATAAACTGCATGCTGATGCTCGGAAGAAGCGGGCCATAACGCATAGGCAAGCCTCACCCCATCTACCAGTGCGCTCGTTCCACGTATTGCATCCCGCGCCTGTTCTGCCATCTCTATAGGCTTGCCATTTGCTGGTTTGCGCATGTGGTGCGCTATAAGAACCGCAGCTTTGGTATCGGATGCCAGTGCCGCAAGTTGGGTGGTTACATAGCTTCCCGCAGCGGGAGAGGCATTAATATCCGCCTGCGTAAATGATGCCAGAGGATCAAATACGACAAGTTTTAAATCATGGATTTGTAAGAGCTGGCTGCGTATTTCAGCAAAGTGCTTTGTAAGCTCATGCCCGCTTGGGGTTTCCTGTATGATAGGGAATGCTCCACCAGCGTTTGGCAGAGGTACTATAATAAGTTTATGATTATGCGCCTTGCGGTGCCTTAGTGGATCAAGCTTTTCAAGCCTGCGGTGTATTTCATCCCTGTCATCTTCCGCCGTTAATATAACAGCAGTGCCAAATTCCTTTACCGCATTACCAAATGCGATAGGTTCAGGGCTCATGCTGTTAGTCTGGGGGCTTCC
Source organism: Rickettsiaceae bacterium (assembly GCA_021323415.1). Lineage (GTDB taxonomy): Bacteria > Pseudomonadota > Alphaproteobacteria > Rickettsiales > UBA6187 > JAJONM01. The sequence goes on along the minus strand of JAJONM010000019.1, from coordinate 16,018 downwards.
TGTAGCAACATGCAGGGCAAGATTTAATGTTAGCAATCCTTTGCCTGTATCTCCCATGCCAGCCAGGATAGATGTTTTTCCTATGGGAAAAGTATCCGCTACCAGGAACCTTTCTTCTTTAGCATCACCTTCGTAATTTTCTCCGGTCCAGTCGAAGAGGTTAATAGAATATTTTTTGGTTTGAACCTCATCACGATGAGCAGTATCCAGAAAATCGCTGATGGCCATGCCTTCTGCAATTGCATCTGCTGCATCCCATTTTTCTGCTTTTTCCAGTGGCGGATGTAAAATAGCAAGTTTGACAACGCCAATTTCTTGCAATGCCTTGGCAACATTATTAGCGTAATCCCAGCCTGCTTTATCTTTATCCGGCCAGATAAGCACTTCCTTGCCAGCAAGTGGTGACCAATCGGTTTTATCTATCGGGGCTTTTGCGCCATTCATGGCAGTAGTTGCGCATATGCCAATATTAATAAGGCTCTGTGCAGATTTTTCGCCTTCAACAAGTATCACCTGTTTTTCAGCCAGCATTCCAGGCTGGTTATAAAGTGGGCGAGGACTCGGAGCCTGGTACTTGCGGGTTTTAACATCCCATGGGCGGAATTCCTTGCCGCCTTCCGGATCATAGCGGTAAACGCAGGCGATTAAGCTACCATACGCATCCTTATAATCCCATTTACCAGTTACCGGGCCAAGTTCATCTATGGGAGGTAAAGGTTTTTCATTATGTGATGGTTTATGTGTTTCCGCATAACTGCCACCTAGCCATCCTTCTATATCCTCTAGAACCCTTGCAAACTCGCGCTTTACATCCAGGTTATAAATGGAAGCCCATAGATCAAATATATCACCGCCTTCTCCGGTGTTAAAATCATGCCACATGCCAGCCTTATCGCCTGTGATAGTAACCACCAGGCTTTTACCTGCATCACCCTGGGTACTGCCAACAACAAAGCGGTCATGATGAAATCTGCCATTTGGCAAAAGATAGCGTAATATTGCGTGGATATTAGCAAGCGCCCGTGACCTGATATCATCCACCTGTTTCTGGTTAGAATTTTGTACAGCCGCATTATTAAAATCTCCCCACCCTTTGCTCATGCAGGTTCCCTCCAGCATCTTTCAGCCCATGAGCACATCTTGCAAACATGGAACGATGGGGAATGGAATATGCGTGGCAATAGCTCACCTGCATCACAGGCGCGAAGTATATTTACTCCCTTATCACTCATGGTTTGTGCCAGGGCAGAATCAAATGGCATAAGCTCATGATAAAGCTCCTCGGTATCCTTATTAACTGCGGTAAATAAAGCTGGGTTACTGGATATGCCTGGAATCTGCGGCTCCATATAAGCCTGGTATAATGCCACTTGCGCCGCATATACCGGCTTTGCCAGTACCACGCCTTTTTTAACCGTATCTTTCCAGTTCTTATCGTTCATGGATTTGTGTTCCCACAGCATCGGGAACACAAAGCCCAAGGAAGCAGGAGCGCTGTTTATAATACCGTCAACATGGCCTTGGATTCTGCCGCTTGCAGCAGTAAAGCCAAACTGACCACCATCATTTTTCCTGGTGTAAAGCTCAAAGCCGGTAAGCTGAAGCCATCTTATGGATAAATCCTCAAATAAATGTCCGGTATCAAAGATGCGCAAAAGCTGGCCATCAAAATCTTTACCCTCATCTTTAGGAACATTTAAATATTCATATTGGATAGCGCGGCTGCACTCTACACCAAGGCGGGAGGCACCAAGGTAATCGCGCGGCGCCTGTTTCTTACGCTCTGCAAGAAGTGCGTCATCTACCAGTTTGTTCACGCGGTCATGGAATTTGTCGCCGTGGTTAAAATCCATCATAATGGCATACCCACTTCAAAATCATCCGCAACTGCTGTTCGCATATGGTTGTGATAGGCTGTGACTGCCACTTCGACCAGCATGAGGATTTCATCCTTGGTATAATTGGCAAGGCCACGATGCATGCCTATGGATGCCACATATTCACCAAGTGGTTTTAATGCTGCCTGCATTGCTGCTTTTTCATGTATGGTAGGATCAATCATTGCCGCTTCTCCCATTATTTGTTTGATATGCACGTAAATGTCCTGACACAGCTTTGAGCAGAATTTCCTCCATTGCTTTTGCCCTTCTGCGCTGCCAATTTTCAGTGGCGGCGGCACATAGCCAAAACCATGATCCGCCCTGAGGCACACAGCACACCTCATGCTGCCCCCCTTGCACCAAAAACCACGTTATGGATTGACTGTTTGTTGAACCTGAAAGTTAGCAGTGCCGATGCCTGGTAGCGTGTAAGGCTGTGGTCAGTTTTCATATGCTCTGGCAGGAACTTGATTTGTTTGTAAGTGGCAGGCTGGGTAAGCCAGCGTCTGGTTTTATGGGCGCTATCAGAGGATTCATAAGTGTTAAGCCAGTCATCGGCAGCAGCAAGGCATATTGTCCGTTCACCCACAGCAAGTAATGTGGTAGCAAGGTGCTCGCCACCGCCTACTGCATACCATCTGCCCTCAAGGAAAAATATTCCGCCCCATGCATTAAATCCTTGCGCAATAAGCGCCGCATCATCGCTAAACAGGTCACACCACTTAAATGATGAGCGCTTGAGCAGATCAATTTCTGACATGATAAAATCGGATAGTTCTTCACTATCACCGCAGCTTGCACCACCAGCTCTTGGCCATTCAAAGCCACACAGAGGGCATTCCCTTGCATTTGCCGGAACCTTCGCACAACATTCAGGGCATTGTTTCTTAGGGGCATCTTTTGCTGATTTCTGAATCTCTAAGCTGATATCCTGCTCCAGCCTCCCGTGCATAAGCGAGGAAGTGCCAAAATCCAGAACGATACAATCCGTTTTGATAACGCCTGGAAATTCCGTAGGGTCAACAGTACGCAAACCGCGACCCACCATCTGGATCATTGTTGAACGGTAAGAAGAAGGCCGAAGCAACACCACGCAGGATGTAGGTGTATAATCATAGCCTTCCGTAAGTACGGCAACATTTACAACAACCTGTGTGTCGCCATGCTCATATGATGCAAGTGCGCGCTCACGCTCTGCCTTGGCCATTTCTCCATGAACCAGAACCGAATTTACACCTGCGCTATTGAATGCATCGCAGACATTTCGCGCATGATCGACTGTAGAGCAGAAAACTATAGTTTTACGGTTGCCTGCCTGTTCTTTCCAATGCCTAACTACCGCATTGGTAACAGGGCGTTTATTCATAATCTTATCGACTTCGCCCATGTCGAAATCACTGGCTACCGTGCGCAGATGGCGCAGTTCCTCCTGCACACCAACATCCACGACAAAAGTACGTGGCGGCACCAGATGACCGGAGCGGATCATTTCCTCTAAAGTGATCTGGTCTGCGACATTAGAAAATATTGGCCGCAAGCCCTTCTTATCGCCGCGCATTGGAGTGGCGGTAACTCCGTAAATAAAGCATTTTGGATTTACATCTAAAGTACGCCTGATAATCTTTTGGTAACCATCTGCAATAGCATGGTGGGCTTCATCTATTACCAGCAGGGAGAGTTTTGGAATTAGCGGAAGGTTGCTATCGCGGGATAGAGTTTGCACCATTGCAAAAGTTGTATCTCCATCCCATGATTTTTGCGTAGCATCAAAAATAGAGGTGCTGATATCAGGATTAACCCTGCTGAACTTTTTAGAATTCTGCGCCGTAAGTTCATCACGGTGTGCAAGGATACAAGCCTTACCCCCGATATCTTTTAATACCTCACCGGTTACCGCAGACAGCATTACCGTCTTGCCGCTGCCTGTCGGGGCAACGCCAAGCGTATTACCATGCTCGTACAAAGCGGTAACACTGTTTTGGGTAAAAGTTTTCTGGCGGGGGCGCAGCAGCATATCTTTCTCCTATTGCGCCCAAGAAGGCTTGCCAGTGGCATTTGCTTGTGATTGTTGAACGGGAGGACGATATGCTGGCGGGGCCGTGGCTGGCAGCGGGGAAGCTGAAGCCACAGCACCCATAATGGCAGCATACTCTTTGTTATCAGGCGTTATGGCATGCTGGATTTCGTTTTTATCCGCGCCATACTTGTCCTTGCCCATGCTGATTTTGCCGACAAACTCTATGCCATCAAGATCAGCAAAGCCGTTTATACGCCTTGCATTCTGAGCGTTAGGAGATTCATCTTTTGGCATAATGCTACGCGCTGAATTTAATATGCCCCGGATAAAAGACCGCCCCATATTTCCCCAGCGGTTATCATTCTTCGCGCTGTAGAGGCCAATATTGCTCCATACTTTGCGTTTTACATACGGGCCTGCCACTATTACAAATTCCGCATTAAGAAATATTGCACCGGTATCATTGCTGCGTGTGGCATAGCCTCCAACCCAGCCTTGGCTTGGATCATCAAATCCGCCTGGCTTTATGGTCATGCGAACCTTTACCAGTGTATTAGATGGTATAAGGTCAAAGCTCGCCTGGTCTTCAGCACTATTAAAATCACTCCATGTACTCATGGTGGTTCTCCTTAAGTTTGCGGGTTAATGGTTTCTGGAATCACCACATTCTGTGGTTCTATCGGCACTTCCAGTTCTTTTGGCAGGCCATAGACGAGCCGCTCGGCTGCTGGCTTGCCTGGTTTTTTTAGCTTTTCCATCAAGCGGCCAAGATGTGGCTCCTCTATTTCTTCAAGGCGACCACCACGGTCTTTGGCTGGGTAGCCAAAGCGGTTAAACTTGGTGCAAACGAAAGCCCTGTAAGAAGTGCCATCGGTTGACTGGATTTCAGCCATAGTGATGACCTGGTCGATAATACCAGGAAGTTCACGGCCCACTTTGCTGCCCTCGATCTGTGGCACGAAAATCCGGCGCTTGAATTCATCGATGTCCTCATCGAGAATTCCAACGAACCAGATATTCTTTTCGCGGGTATGCTGAAGGTGAGTAAGCCAGCCAATCATTTCCTGACCGTGTATGCCGTAGGCACTACGCAAATCTTCCTTGCCGGTCTTTTCTGAAATTGCCTGCGGCTGGCCTTTACACCACTGGAAACAAAGCCTGCCGGCCACTGTTATCGAATCGATAAAAATGGTTTCGTATTTGTCCAGTGACTTAGGGTCGCCAAGACGTGCGCACACAGCATCGTAATGCGCCTGGCTAAATGGCTGGTTATCACGAAGCGCTGGATTGGGGCCGCCAATGAATACGGCAAAGTCCCTGCATTCCTGCCATGTGCGGGGCCGGAGAGTATCACCCTCCCACCCTTCAATAGCAAGATCGCCGGCCTCCATGTCGAAGAACAATGTGGATTTTGTATCTAGCGTCCATAGCAGCGGAGTTTTACCAATACCGCTACTTCCGAAAATGCAGCCCTTTATGCCGCGCTTTTCCGCCATGCGCATATCTGCGCTGATAATAGGAAGTCCTGACATTATGCGCCCTCCTTATCAAGAGGTGCGAGCGCATAAGTAGGATTGCCGGTTTTGACAGTCCTTGCAGGTTCAAATACCTGGCGGATAGATTCCGGCCATGCGGTATATTTGCGCTCAGGTACTTTGTAAGCGACATCCACATATTCCAATGGGTTATCGCCTTGATTGTGAATAGAGGCGACAATCTTCTCCAGCTTGTCCTGATCCCACTCGGTTTTCTTAGGGGTATCAGTGGTAAGACGGTAGCCATTATCCTCGATATGAATCACTCCTGTGTCTTTCTCGAGACGCTGACGCTTGGCACGGATATGCTCTGCATATTTCATTGCAATAGCAGCTTCCACACGTTGGCGGGTATTTTTAGCATTTGTCAGTGTGTATGTTGCTTCATGCAGAAGCTGGTATAGCTGGTCTGGACCCAGTTTTGCGATATCGCCAATTGGCAGTTTTATTGCCTGTTCCAAAGAGATGTTGCTCATTGCACACCTCCCATGATTTCGGAGGTGCTACTGCGCCTTTGTTCTTGCTCATAAGCCTCAATATCCTCAAGGCGATAAACCACACGACCACCGATTTTTAGATATTTAGGGCCGCGCCCAAGCCAGCGCCAGCGTTCCAGTGTACGCCCGGAAACACACCATCTCGTGGCTAGCTCCGATTGATGTAAATGTTTGATACCCATAAAAGTACTCCTGAAGGTTTCTAAAAAGAACTTCAGGAAGGATTGCAGGAAATAGAACTGCTGTCGTTGGGACTGCTGCGGGAGCGGTGGTGGACGTAAAATATTAGCAGAAATTAAGGGGAGATAGCTTTGGTGTGGGATAGGTGGGACGGGCTATTCTTGTTGCATGATATTCAGGCAGTAAGAACCTTTGCCATCGGATAAAATCAGCTCACGCCAATTATCCTTGCGTTTGAACAGGTCAACCATTCGCATAGTTTCAGCATTGGAGCTACGGAGCGCTTCCTTGCCATATACCCATGGTGTACCGTTAAGATGTGCCTCGTGCAATATTTTTACTACATTGGCCTGCAACGGCCCAAGCTGGAACCTATTGCCGTTTAAAGATACTTCTTTAAAGTTATTATAATATTTAAACCCGGTATTATCATTGGCAAGGCATACGATTTCATCAGGATATATGCCATTTTGCTTTTCAAATTCCAGGCAGGCCTCCGCTGTTATTAATAAATCGCAGGGTTTTATTTTAAGACCTTCATCGTTGATGATTTTACAATACTCATCGGAATTATGACACCGAAGATGATTAAGAACTACTTTGCCTTTGCGGAATAACATACGGCAATCTTCCGGCCATAAAGCATATAGACCGCTGACAGGTTTTACATCATGGGGAACTGGGTAATCTTTGCCATCTGGTGAATTTTCGTAATTGCCTAATTCTACAACGATATTACGCAACCAAACCCTGGCTTCAAGCACACCATTTTCAACATAATATTGGATGTCAAGTAATGAGACCGACCAACGTTTTGCTACTTCTTCAAGATAAAAATATTCTCTATGTGGTAACGCCATGATGACACCTTTCCAGAAGAATAGCAATTTTACTCAAGCGGTTCCTAGCTTATAGAATTTAGTTACATTAATCAAGTATTTTTACAACCGAGGGGTCATATGTATTGAAAACTTATATTTTTTGTATACAACAAACGAACAACTCTTAATATTATACAGGAACTTCTTATGGGCCAGGGTGGCAAACGTGTAGGGGCCGGAAGGCCAAAAGGAAAGGGGCTATATGGCACTACCACTACCACTATGCGTGTCCCGGCAAATATGGTTGATGATGTTAGGAAATATGCCATTAGCAAGGGCAATAAAGTCCAGCTATATACGTGCAAAATAGAGGTAGGAAATCAGGATATTCGTACAGACGATCTCCTCAAAGAAACAATAGATTTGCAAAGCTATTTAATCAAAAACCCGGAAACAACATTTTGTGTAAAAGTCTCCGGCGAATCCATGATAGAAGATGGAATATGCGAAGGCGATATACTCATCGCCGACAGCAGCCTTGAAGTAAAAGAAGGCCAAATGGTAATAGCCGCCATAGATGGAAAGTTAACTGTAAAACGCATGGTGTACCGAAACCAATCATTTTTATTACCGGAAAATTCAATGTTTCAGGCAATCCCAATTAATGAGAACATCGCTGTGCAAGTCTTTGGTGTGATTACTAGTTTGGTGAGGGCGGTGTAGCTACAACAGAAGGCAAAATTTATGAAGATTCCGCTGGTTCAGCAATTTTTTGATTAAATAAATCAGCTATATCATTTAATAAAGAACCCACTTCACTACGGTCTATTTGTCCCATAGCATGTTTAATAGAAGAATGTGAATATTCAAGATTATGCAGTGATGTCACTTGTTCTCTAATGTTACGGGCTATTTTTTCTTTTGTTGATTGGTCTAGGGCATTAGAATTAGAAAGACGTTTTATAACTTTTTGTTTTGCACTCAATGAACATTTATTTTTATTACACAAAGCCAGAGCAGAAATTGCATAAATTGAATGTTCTAAAACTTCCCATCCAGTTTGATATTTCCCTGCCTTAAAGCCCCAATTCAATAATAAGTCTTCTATTTTTTCCAGTAACTCTTGACAATTTCTGTACTTAGCCTCTCTTGCTACTTCAAATAGTTTTTCTGTTATTTGATGCGTTTCAACAAAAGCTATTGCCTCTTTATTGTCGGGAATCCATGATAATACCGATATTAGCCATAAGGCATGTTTACGTAATTTTTCTTGTATAAAGTTGTCACATGATGGAGCAGTAGATAATACAATAAGAAGTCTTGTTACATTAGCAATCCAATGTGTAATATCAAAAGTAAAATGTGATTTTTTGTCTATTGCTTTTAACAGGAGTTCTTTTTCAGTTTGGTATAATCCATCCGCCCATTTTGCAATATTATCAATCAGTCCTTTGGCGTTCTCATCATTTTCTTCCGCTCGTAACACGGAATTTACTAAGTTCGTTAGCCACACAATAAAAGCTTCTGCTTGTGTTACTGAATAATAAGGAGCTAGGTAAGTACTATGAAGATTTAATAGGGGCGCATCCGGCACTTCTAAAAAAAATGTCACTATCATGTTTATATTTTCTCTGATCTTCTTAAGGGGATAACCTATATCCTGTTTCCTTGTTTGAAGAAGATAAAACGTAAGTTTTGCAAGTTGCTCTATCGCCGCAAGTGTAACAGGGCGATATTTCTCATGAGCAGCACCTGTGCACGCAATAAGGGCTATTTTATCTACCATAGTGACGGTATCATTTGGCTTAATTTTTATAAGGAAAAAATTGGCAGACTGCCCCATTAAGCGTATGCCTTCTATCAAAACATCTGGCATATTATGTGGCACAACACTATGAACCGCCTCCGATAAATACCCGGCGGCGAGATGAGCATGTTTCTTAGTTGCATATGGGCTAGAGTAATCAATATTAATATAAACTGCAACTAACTGAGCCAAGGCATTAAAATTTTGTTCAATTTGTTGCTCGTCTCCACGACTAATAGCAATCTTAACATTTTGACGCAAATGCTCTAAAGTATCATTTATAAATTGATCCACAGAAAGTGGATTAGCGAATAAAAGAGTATCTGCAAAAAATGTTTTTCCTTTTGCTTCAACATAATACATATTAATTCCAGCTAGGGCGCTTAAGGCCGCGCGTGAAACTTCATGATCTCCTTGCTCTGCATACCTTCTGGAAAAATAAACTGTATGTAAAACAGCCTGCTTAGCACCACTTGTCCAATGTTTATTAATTTCAAAATATTCTAAACGGGACATGTCGTGGGTTGAAGTATTCACTTCCGCACCTGGAGGATTATTTTTTTGTAATAAAGGTGCTGCACGCTTAGCGCGTTTAGTCCACATTTGCATTTCATCTTTGGCACTTACAACAACAATTTTTAATTGCTCTAAAGGATTGATTAGCAAAAGAGCGCGCTGGTATGCATAAATAATAAGCCCAAGAATTAGGATTGTTGCCCAAGCAGATATAAGTAATGCACCTACTGCAAGAGATTTATCTAAAACAATGGAACTAGTGGCAATAAGAATGGCAAGAAGAAATGCACACCCGAATGCGCCCATAAGCTTTTTATCTTCACTAAATTTACGAAATAACCCATGTGGCATTCTTTCTACGTTTACCTGCATGGCAAACATTATAAATGACGAGGCAATTGCAGTAGCGCCTATTAAAGAGCCGCCAAGAGTAACTAATATGGTGCTTAAGGCGTTAATTCTATTTTGATCAAGGTAAGGTAATAATATTTTGTCTAAAATTGGGTATAACAATGTAGCTGAGTATATAAATAGGCTTACTGCTGTTATAGCTAAAGTGCGAGGATGCTTATTTTTCCATACAAAAAAACTATATTTAAGTAAATATAATTGGTGCCAGAGTCTGGCATAGTTAACTCTGATGGTATTAATAGTTTTTTCCTTGGCTAATAGTGATAATGTTTTTACCTTGGTATGATATAATCTAATTTTATTTATTATATTTCCGCTAAATATACCTGTGCAATATTTTACCATCTCGTAGAATACTACGATATTTCTTTTCATATATTTCATTAAACCTACTAATCTAACTCTTTAAATGGTTTAACACACAGAACTTGAACTTGGTATAATTCATACCTACTCATTCACCGCAACTGGTTCTGGAACAGATTCAGGTAGTGTTTCTACTGCTACATTTTCTTGTTCATTAGCGGCTGTATATTGCTGCTCTGATGTGCCATCTAAAACTTGCGTAGGGTTAGATATAGAAACTTTCGGTGGGGCTGGAACCCATTCACGTAAGTGCTGGCCTGTTTTTTCATAAAATTCCAGGAGCGCACTTTGCGCATCTTGTACAAATGTTTGCGCACCTTTGAAACGTGCGGCAAGATCGCGTGTAAAAATTAATTCAAATGCTACTGGTGGGAAATCTGTTTTATCGCTTAAAACTACATCCGCATTTGCTTTTAGCGCGCCTAGAGTAGCTGATGTATCAGGCGTACGTGATGGCCAAATAACTTTAACCAGCAGGTTATCATCTGCATTATTTTTAATTTGGCTAAATAACCAGTTTATACGGGCTTTTGCACGCACCTTATCTTCAGGAGCTTTAAGGCGCATCGATGTGCTTATAGTACGGCGCATAAAGTCGGCAGAGAATTTTATCCGCGATGCTGCATTAGGTACATCCAGTTCTGCTTCAAGTTTTCCTGCAGTCAGGGAAGCGCAATCTTCCATAATACGTTTTTGCGGGTCATTTTGGTATTCCCGGCGGAGAGCAACCGTAACTGTACGGCCAACTGCAACGCTCATTTCCAATGATAGGCTCCTGACAAATTGGTGCCAATTGTTAACGCTTTCCAGGACATCCGGTGAGGTTTTGTTAACAGTTAAGCCATTTTGAATTGTGGTTGCAACATTCTTCCATTCTGTGCTCATGCGGTCAAAAGAAAGTATACCAGAGCTTGGGTGCTGTAAATAACGCACAAATTCAGTAAGGATATAACCCTGGTCTGAATCAGCTACTCCATAATGATTTGTCCACATTATGGCTTCTGTAACAAGGTACATCCATGACCAGTGGCATAATTCTACGTTCCTGGTTTTTAACTTATTAAATTGCAGAGGATGGTGTTTAGCATCAGTTACAAAATGGTTTGAGATAGTAACAATGGCATCAATATTAAATTGTTTGCATAAATCCAGGTAAGCCTCAACTTGAGCTTTATCTAATTCATTTTTACCGATTTTGCTTTCAACAATTGCACGCCATTCTTTGCCACCAGTTTTTACAATTATTAATCCATCAGGACGGATTTTATTTTGTGCATCACCTTTGAAAACAACTTCAGTGAAACACTGAATTTTTGATGTTTTACCTACACGCACACCTAAAGAACCCAACATACTTTTACCAAACTCTTCAACTGACATAAGCGTTGCTAAAAGTATGGAGGTAATACGGCACTCGCGGCTGGTATCCGCTACCGAAGGAATAAGACGTGCTTTTTCACCAGAAACAAGGAAGTCCGGCCTTGGTAAATCGAATAGAGCCATAGGTAAACCTGAAATAAGGAATTGCTGATTTATACAAATATCAACAACAACTGCAAGATGCAAACAACTTTTGGATTTCTGTAATGTATAAACAATAAATAAAAATCTAAATCAAGGTGAAGGAAATGACTGGAAAGGCCTACTTCTTATGGGTGGTATAACAGTCTATATAAACCCAAACCCCAAAAAACATAGCAAGCATTAATATGAGACAAGTTGTTTTAGTTCTGCATTTGACAATAAATGCCTTGTTGCATTTGTAACTGCAATTTTCCATAAATCTGGGTCGGCGGTTTTTATAAAATCAGGAATACTTCCTTTTCCTATTGTTTTAACATTTAATGAGTTCTTATTTGTTTTGGAGTACATTTTCCAAGCAACTTCTATTGCAGCATCACCTTTGCTTCCATTAGGGTTGTATGTGCAGAAATTAGCCCAAATATTGCTGATATCTGCACTTATAATTATTGAAGCTTCTTTCTTGTTTTGCGTAATACTAAGATAATTAGATATTTCTTTTTTTATGGCATCCCCCAAAACCTCGTTCATTAATAGGTGATTTTCCCAAATAAGTTTATCTCTGTATACACAGAGAAATCCCCCCTGACTTGTACCTATTTCTTGGTTTCCAAGTATTGAATTTATATTTTCAAAATATACTTTATGGCTATTATTTCTTGATAATTCTATTTGTTTTGGTTCTGAGACCTCAGGTAATTCTGTAGACATAAATGCTGTAATAAACAGTCCACATATAATAATAAAGAAAGACTTTATTGTTTTTTCCATAATCTACCTATAAACAATTTTTAACCACACCATCCCAATAAGGCTTAGTGTCAACTATTGGTCCATAATCTATTTTAGGATACGACCACATAGACACGTTTACTTGATTTGATGAGCCGATACCCTGAATGCGATATATTACAAAAATTCGGCTAGCGTCACCAATAGCACGGAAGAGATTTACTCCGTATAGTTTTTTATCAACATTATTAGAATAGTCTATGTCAAATGAAAGTTTAGTCCAATCTCTAACACCACCAGTGAAGTTAGATTTTTTCTCGAGAAAATTGCGTATACAGACACCTGTTTCTTCATAATTAGAATTTGTAATTTTACTATACTGAGGTTTAGCCGTCATTTCTTCTGGAATAGACACACAACTAAACAAAATAAGCGAACATAATAGGCATAACGATATTTTAAAAAGTTTTATAAAACTAGGCATATTGACTTCCTGCTATATTTAACCATTATTTATTCAATAGCCATTGTCCATGTAATAACGGCCTTAGTTAAGCTGTAAAATTATTAAACACATTTTTTTTATAAAACAAGAGATTTAATTTTCATACGTAAGCAGAAAAAAGAAACGGGCAAGGTAAAAAAGAGAGCATCCGCAAAAGCCCTGCAACCTGTTTATATGTTACCACTTTATAGTTTGGGTGATAGAGAAGTGCGAGGTCACTTAGCAATCCTGTAGATGGTTTAATCCGGATCAAATACAAAAATAGTAACTTTACAATGTCTACATATAAATTTTAGAAAATCATCTCCTCGAAATATTTTCCAATTTTCTTTTGAAATCTGGTTATATATTAAGGTTGCTTCTAAACTTTCAGGAGAAACATTTGTTATATCTTTCGTAGTAGCTATCCCATGAAACTCGCACCCATCATTACAGTGAAGTACCCAACCACGATCTTGCAAAGAAGGAAAGCAAGGAGTTCTTTCTTCTATCTCTTTTTTTATCTCATCTGATATTTTTCCGCCTTTTTTCAATATGTCGACATAATTAAATGCCCCATGAAATTTTTCTGCTGCTTTGCCGTTTGCTACGCACCAAGGGCATATATAACCCACCTTTTTTGCTGAATACATAGAACTCGCACATAAGTAGCCCGTAACTTTACCGCAACAATCGCATGGTAAGTCATTTTCTTCTATGGAACAATGCAGTATAGGATCCGGATAGTAATTGAATACAGGAAGTTTTGTCTCCTGTAAGTGCCTCATGGACTCGTGGTCTATTTCAATACTGCGTAACCATAGAATCCCATCTATACTCTCCGATTGATACAATACCCTTGTTTTATTTAAAATATCAGGACATCCCAATTTTTGTAAAGTATTCTTAGTGAAGCGGGCTTGTTCCAATTCAATATTATCAGGTCTAACAAAACCATAACCCCGTTTCAAGTCTTGCCATATAATAATACCCTTATGCTTCATCAAATCGCTCCTGCATGACATAAACACTCACAATAGCTTCAATAGGTTGCTTCCTATTTAGCGCTGTTTCTATAATGTCTTTAAGTATTCAAGTAATGCTTTCTTATCTTTATTAGACAATCTAACTCCATATTCATGTCCTTTATTGAGATTGCCTTCTTTCGTAGTATCAAACTGATATAATCCTGATGTATTTTTTAATACGCTCTGAATGCCAATCTGTTGGAAGTCATAAAGAACTTCTGAACCAAGATAAAATGTAGTTGGTCGCTTTGCAACAGGTTGTAACAAGTCATACAATGTAGGTACAGAACCATTATGTAAATAAGGTGCACGGCTCCATATGCCATCAAGTGGTGGAGCTACATAACCGTCGCTTGTTTCGAGCGGTACTATTTTACCAAAACCTGTAACATTTCTAGCGTCGGCAAGGGCTTGATTCATTGCTTTTAATCTGTCCGAATCTGTACCTATTTCTTGGATAGGGATTATTTTTTCGGAATATTTATCGCCGCCATGACATGATTGACAATTATTTACGTAAAGTTTTTTACCACTCTCGGCAAGTTTCTGATTAATAGGTTTTGGATATACAGGTGCCTTTAAGCTGCTGACATAAGTATAAATGTCATCCCAGCGATCTTTGTGTGCAACAATATAATCTGAGGACATGCCTTTATTAAATTCTACGGACGCTGCTGCTAGTGCCAAATCACCATGCATAGACCCATCCCAGCCAAAGGTCTGCCGCTTAACATAAGTCCAAACCGGTGGAAACCTAACAAAGCCATAGGGCTTTTCTATATCGACATGCGTTGCGAGTTTCGCAAACTCAATAGGTGTATTTCTTCCGGGGCCAGATTCCATATATATATGAGTTGCTTCCCGTTTCTTTATTTCTTTGATAGCCATTTGAACTGCGATTTTAGTTCTAAATCCCCAATCCAAATTAAACTTTTGCGCCGCGGCTTTTGCAGCAGGTAAAATTTTCTCTTCTGAAAAATCCTCACGTTTAGCAAGGCTCATAACTGTATTATTTAACGTATTTAAGCGTAAATCACGTGAACCAAGTCCTTGAACAATTTTACCATCTATTTTAGATGTATGACATAGTGAGCAATTTGTCATAAGAAACTGCGTATTAGTCCAAGGCTCATTTGTAATAGCAAAACCAACCGGCAGCCCGTCATTTTTGTTTGGATCTTTTACTAAGCCAAATTTTTGTGAAGACTCATCCCAATTGTTTCCCATCTCTTTCGGATATTGCTCCATCATTGCAAGCCACAAAACATACGGAATACCGGTTTTCAGGGGCTGACCTAATGATTGGTAATAGAAATAATCTTGTCCCTTTGACCAACTCGTCACCTGATGTTGTATAGCTACACAACCAGCAAAAACAAAACTGATGCCAAGGCAGAATAGCAATATTTTCTTACGTGGGAATTGTATCAACTTAAACCCTATTTAAATAACAATTTTTTATACGATTTTTAAGACCGGCAAAAGGCCCCTGCCTATAACCATAAATTAAAACATCTAATTTCAATTTACCTGAATATTCTTTCTGAGCATTTTTAAAATCGGAATTTAACTCCTCTAAATCTTTAGTACAGCGATGTGACAAATCATCCAATGATAGTAATGGAATATTATCACTGTGCCATTCAATAAATAATTGTGGTATTACTAGTCCGTCCTGCGTTTCAGTTTTATTCAACATAAATGAAGAAAATCCTTTCGAAATATCATCTATTCCATAGATAATTTTTTCAATATCTTCGGGATATATATTTGCTCCCATAATACTAATCGTTTGATCAATCCTACCGAAAAGCATTAAATATGGAAAAGGCAGAGTTTGGCACTTATCAACGTCAATCGAACACCCTGCTTGTTTTAAGCGGCTTAATAATTCCTTTCGAGTAAACAACCTTCCTTCATCGCCAATATTATATCTAATTCTAGGGGAGAGTATTTTTGAATAATTTAGTGTAACTATAAGTTCGCCGCTCTCGTTTGTTTCGAGATAATGTGTAAGTGGATTATATTGAAAAACCATAGGAATACGAGCATCGCCATCTAAAATGCTAGCGCGCAGGTTTTTGTTTTGATTCAGTAAATAACGTATTTCGATAGACTCCGGCGTTTCAGTCGCAATGCCCATTTCTAAATCGGAAGCACCATATCCACTTATGCAGCTTTTAAAATATCTTAATATATATTGCCTTAAATCTTCGCTCATGC